>DASYVY010000029.1:0-5108 GCA_035936535.1 Thermomicrobiales bacterium
GGTCTCTACCGCATAGCCACGGGCATTAGCGCCGGCGGGATGCGGCCCATCCCTGGGCTGCTCGTGGCGCTGCTCGTGGCGCTGCTGTAACCAAATGTTCGATCCATGCGTCTTGATGGAAGAGAGGCGCACGGAACTGATCTACCCTTCTTTTCCAGCCCCCTTCCCAAGGCCGCGCCTCTTGCCGGTGGGCCCGGCGTCCGGTATGTCCGGCGCCGGGTCGCCGGCGGCATCTCCGGACCGCCCGGGTTTGACCTCCGGGGTCGGGCGCATGCTAGGGTAGACAACGAACGACAGGCCAAACCGGAACACCGCGGCACCACGGCGGCGCTCATGAGGCTCAGGCGGAGCCGGCGAGTGTCGATCCGTGAAAGGACACGCTCCGGTTGCCGTTCACAAGGCGATCGCACCCTTGGGTGATGACAGGCGAGATTCGATATCCCTGCCCAGCGCAGGGATCCAGCATGCAGGATGATCCGGTCATGACGACTTCTGGACAGCCCTTCACGTCACCTCGCCGCGCCAGGACGATCACAGGGAGGCGGACCATGACGCATCATGCGCGACAGCATGCCGGGTTGTTCGCTCGCCACCTGCGGCGGAGCGGTGGTCGAGCCGCCTGGCTGGTCCATCTGGTTGGGGCCCTGGCCCTGTTCGCGGGGCTGTTGCTGCCGCTGACCGATGTCGGCCAGGCACTCGCCAGCCCGGCAATCGCGCAGCGGCAGGCACAGGCTCGTGCCCAGCAGCAGGCTGACGCTGTCCTCACCACACCGACCCAGGTCGTGGCCGTGGGCGATTTCCAGAACCAGCTCGGGTGCGCCGATTTCGACGCGACCTGCGCCGCCACCCAGCTTTCGTCGAACCAGGGGATCTGGACCGGGGTCTTTCCGCTCGCATCCGGCTCGTACGAGGTCTCGATCGTTGCGTTCGCGCCGGATGGCCAGCAGGTCACCTTTGGAGATGATGGCCCTGACAGCCGGACGCTGACCCTGGACGTGGACGACGACGAGACAGGCGCGTTTTTCTCCTTCAATGCCCACACCAATGAGACGCGGGTCGAAGCGGTCGACGCCCTCTACACCCTGGAGACCGATGCCGGGGTGCTGCCGCTCGCACCCGACGGTGATGACCTGACCGCGCTGGTCTCCTCGCAGGGGGGCGATCTCAACGTCCAGCTCCAGGTCAACGGCGAGCTGACGGGTGAGCCGCAGGTGGTGCCGCTGGAGTTCGGGCCGAACCGGATCACGATCGCCAGGGATGGATCGATCCTCGATACCGAGGCGCTCCCGTATGGCACGCTCACGATCCAGCGAACCGGCAGCGATGGGCAGCCACTTCCGGGTGCCTGCTATCAGGTGATGAGCGGCAGAGATATCGTCGATCAGGGGTGCGACATCGATGACGGGGCGGCCGATGGATCGACGCTCCTGACCTTCCCGGAAGGGCTGGAGAGCGGGGAATACACGCTGGTCGAGGCGCTGGCGCCGGACGGTGCCGACGCCGCCGGGGATCAGGACATCACCCTGCAGCCGGGGGACAACACGGTCCAAGTGGAGGCAGGTGATTCCGGGGCCGGGACCGAAGACGGGGATGCCGCCGAAACGCCGGAGGCGACGGAGGAAGGCGCCGGGATCATCGGAGCCACCGAGGAAGCCGGTGACGAGGCTGCCCAGCCGGCCGATGGCATCCAGGCAGAGGATGGCGAAACGCCCGAGACAACCCAGGAAGACGCGACGGGCGAGCCCGGCGACCTGATCGTGACGCTTCAGGACGCCGATGGCAATCCGGTCGGTGGCGCCTGCTTCGAGCTCCTGCGCGGCGATAACGTCGTGGCCGAGGCGTGCGACACCACCGATCCGTTTCCGAACAACGGCAACTCCGGATTCTTCGGGGTGCCATCCGGCACATATACCCTGCGCCAATCCACCACACCGCAAGGCAGCGCCACCGTCGATGATCGGGAAGTCCGGATTCAGCCCAACCAGGAAGTGACCGAGACGATTGAAGTAGGACAGGACGACACGGCGACGACCGCCGCCGTGTCGAACGGCGATGTCGTCGTGCTCCGGCAGGACGCCGATGGCGATCCGGTCGGTGGAGCGTGCTTCGAGATCGTGGGCGCCGATGGCACGGTGCTCGGCCAGCAGGTCTGTGACGAAGATGGCGATGTGGCCGACGATGGCCGCACCGGGTTCTTCAATATCCTGGCTGGACCGGCAACCCTTCGCGAGACGCGCAGCCCGGATGGCGTTGAGCCGGCGGCCGACCAGCCGTTCGAGATCCAGGGTGACGCGGTGACCGAGGTCACGGTCCGCAGTGCGCTGATCGCGACGGAAGAGCCAACGGTGCAGCCGACGGAGGAACCCACCGCGGAATCGGCTGAGGAAGGGACAGCCGACGCGACTTCGCCCGCGGAAACGCCGGAAGGGGGTGACCCCGGGGATCTGATCGTCACCGCGGTCGATGGCGCCGGTGCGCCGATCGCCGGAGCATGCTTCGAGCTGGTCCGGGGTGACGAGGTGATCGCCGATTCATGCGATGCGGACGATCCCTTTCCTGATAACGGGAACACCGGCTTCTTCGGAGTTCCATCGGGGACGTACACGCTTCGCCAGTCGCAGGTTCCGGATGGTGCAACGCCCAGCCCGGAGCAGGAGGTCGAGATCGTTGCCGGGGAGGAGCGCCGGGTCAACGCCGTCGCGGGCGTGCCGACTTCAGAGCCGACGTCAGAACCCACCGAGGAGCCGAGCCCGACCGCCCAGCCAACCGAGGAAGCGACGGCCGAACCGACAGGGACGCCCGAGCCGACTTCGACAGGGGAATCCACCGACCTTGGGCCTCCGGGCTCCCTGATCGTCACGCTCCAGGATGCCGGTGGAGTTCCCATCGGCGGCGCGTGCTTCGAACTCGTTCAGGGCGACGAGGTGATCGCCGGTTCCTGTGACGCCGACGATGCGTTCCCCGACAACGGCCGCACCGGATTCTTCGGCGTCCCATCCGGCACGTTCACCCTCCGCCAGTCGCAGGTCCCGGACGGGTCCACGGCAATCGCGGAGGTCGAGGTCGTGGTGCCGGCCGGCGACGAGGCAAACGAGACCGTGCAGCCCGCTGCTGATGCCGGGTCACCGACGCAGACGGCCGAACCGACGGCGACGGAAGCAGAACCGGGGGCGGAGGGCACAGAGGAAACAGCGGTCCGGGTCGATGTGTCGGCGGTGAGCGCGGCCGGAGGACCGGTCTGCGTCGAACTGAACACCAGCGGCGGCATCGAGCTGGCCGAAGCGCCCGCCGCCTGCGACAACGGTGAGGGCGATGCCGATCCGGCCGGGGGCACGATCCTGATCGAGGATGTCCCGGCGGGCGAGTTTGCGGTCTTCGTCACCGAGGGCCCGGATGAGATCACTCAGCAGGACCTGCCCCCGGTCCAGGTAAGCGCGGGCGAGACCGTCGATGTCACGGTCCAGCCTGGCACGCCGGCGGAACCGACCGCCGCCCCGGAATCGGGCACGATCGCGATCACGGTGCTCAGCAGCGAGGATGAGCCGGTTGGAGGCGCCTGCTTCGAGGTCACGAACGACAGCGGCACCTTCGAGTTCTGTGACGATGACGGGGACGGACGGATTGACATCCCGGACGTGGTGTTCGGGACGCAGACGGTCGCCCAGACGAGTGCCGGCGACGGCTACGCGATCGATCCCGAGCCGCAGACCGTGGATGTGACGGCGGAGGAGCCGGCCGCCGAGCTGACGTTCCGGAACGACCTCGATGCGGCGGTCCTCCCGGTGATCGCGGTCGATGCCGACGGCACTCCGCTCCCGGGTGCCTGCTGGACCCTGTCCGGCGACGAGGGCGAATTCGGACCACTCTGCGACGATGGCGCACGCAGTGCCGCAGCCAGGACCGGACAGTTCCGGTTCCAGGCGGCGGAGGGCGATCGGGCGGTCGATGGCGAGGTCAGGTTCGAGGGCATTCCCGCGGGCACGTATATCCTGGCTCAGACCCAGGCTCCCGCCGGGTATGTTCCCGTCGCCGATCAGGAGATCACCGCTACCCCGGGGGAGAACGAGCCGGTCGAGGTGACGCATGAGCCCGCGCCGATCACCGTCGAGGTGACGACCACGGATGCCGAGGGAGGCATCCTGCCGGGCGCCTGTTACACGATCGATGGGCGGGAGCCGCTCTGCGATGTCGACGGTGACGCGATCGTCAATCTTGAGGATGTGCCGGTGGGCGATCACACGGTCTCGCAGACCACACCGCCGGAAGGCTTCGCCGCCGCGCCCGAGCAGGCGATCACCGTCGAGCTGGGCGATCAGCCGCGCGTGACGTTCGTCAACGATGAACCACTCGCGGGGTCGGTCCTGGTCACGCTGCTCGATGAGCAGGGCGAGCCCTTCCCCAACACCTGTGTCGCCCTCGGTGACGCCGTTGCCATCTGCGACAACGCGCCCGAAGACCTCGATGACGCGGACGGGACGATCCTGACCGATGGCCTGGCTCCGGGCGACTACTCCGTGTCAGTCACCGATCTGCCCGAGGGGTACGACACGCCCGACGCCCAGACCGCGACGGTCAGAGCCGACGAGACCGCAACGGTCGAGTTCACCATCCTCGCAACCGCGCCGGAGACCGGCAACCTCGCCGTCGCCGTGCGGACGGAAGGTGGCGAGCCTGTCGGCGGCGCCTGCGTGGTCCTGACCCGGGACGGAACCGTCCTGGTAGGGCCGGTCTGTGACAACGCCGAGGGTGACGGCGATGACACTGACGGGATCGTTGCCCTCGCCGATATCGAGACCGGCATCTATACCGTCTCCCTGACGCCCGAGAGCACCGGCGCGATCGATGGATTCCAGAGCTCCGATTCGCCATCCGTCGAGATTGGCGCGGGCGAAACGATAGAGACGGTGATCACGGTCGTCATCAGTGTCGAGCCCGAGGTCGGCACGCTGCAGATCGTCACTCGCGACAACGCGACGGGCAGCCGGGTCGCCGACGCCTGTTACGCGCTCGCGGGACCTGGCGAGCCGATCGTCGCCTGCGATGGAGGGTCGCAGGACCAGAATGGCACCGCCGGGATCATCCAGCTTGCCGATGTTCCGGGCGGTGCC
>DASYVY010000030.1:0-8401 GCA_035936535.1 Thermomicrobiales bacterium
ATCCGGCACCCTGGACGCACGAGAACATCGCGCAGATGCGGCGGCAGTACGACCTGATGGGCGCAATGATCGACTGGTCGCGAGAGTTCGCGACCTGCGCGCCCGAATTCTACCGGTGGAATCAGTGGATCTTCCTGCAGATGCTCGAGCGGGGACTGGCCTACCGGGCAGCCGGCGCGGTGTGGTGGTGTCCGAACGACCAAACGGTGCTCGCCAATGAGCAGGTGCTCGAAGGCAACATTTGCGAGCGCTGTGGTGCGGACGTGTACAAGCGTGATCTCGAGCAGTGGTATTTCCGGATCACCCAATATGCTGACGAGTTGCTGGACGGCCTGGATCATCTTGACTGGCCAGACCGCGTCAAGACGATGCAGCGCAACTGGATCGGTCGATCCCACGGTGCCCGGCTCCGGTTCTCGCTGGACACCGGCGAGGCGCTGGAGGTCTTCACGACGCGGCCGGATACCGTGTTCGGCGCCACATTCATGGTCATGGCTCCGGAGCACCCGCTCGTCCGCCAGATCACGACCGACGCCCAGCGCGAGACGGTTGAAGCGTACATCGATCACACGCGACGGGAGACGGAGATCGAGCGCCAGTCGACGGACGAGAGCCGGCCCAAGACCGGGGTCTTCACCGGCGCGTATGCGGTTAACCCCGTGAACGATGAGCGTATCCCGATCTGGATCGCTGACTACGTCCTGATGGGGTATGGAACGGGCGCCATCATGGCGGTGCCGGCCCATGACGAGCGCGACTTCGCCTTCGCTCGCGCGTTCGATCTCCCAGTCCGGATCGTGATCCAGCCAGACGGTGACGAAACGCTCGACCCCGTCACCATGACCCATGCCTACGTGGGTCCAGGCAGGATGGTCAACTCCGGTCGTTTCGATGGCACTCCCGTGCCGGAAAGCATCTCGACACTGATCGCATGGCTGGACGAGCAGGGGAGGGGCTCGGCGGAGACGACCTATCGGCTGCGTGACTGGCTGATCTCCCGCCAACGCTACTGGGGCACGCCGATCCCGGTGGTGTACTGCGATGCCTGCGGCCTGGTACCGGTATCCGAGGACCAATTGCCGGTGGTTTTGCCGCTGGACGCCCAGTTCACTCCCACGGGCCAGAGTCCGCTGGTCAGCCACGAGGCATTCCTCCACACAACCTGTCCGACCTGCGGCGGTCCCGCCCGGCGCGAGACGGATACGATGGACACGTTCGTCGATTCGTCATGGTACTGGTATCGCTATACCAGCCCACACGAGGAAGGCGCACCGTTCGATGTCGAGACGGCGAAACAGTGGACGCCGGTAGACCTGTATTGTGGGGGCATCGAGCACGCTATCCTGCATCTGCTCTACGCCAGGTTCTTCACCAAGGTGCTGCGTGACATTGGCCTCGTCGACCATGACGAACCCTTCACCCGGTTGCGGAATCAGGGGATGATCCTGTCAACCGAGGGCGTCAAGATGAGCAAGAGCCGCGGCACGCAGATCGGGCCGGACTCTTTGGTCGAGCAGTACGGAGCCGATGCGCTGCGCCTGCATCTGATGTTTCTGGGTCCGTGGGAGCAGGGTGGCCCATGGAACGACCGCGGGATCACCGGGATGGAGCGATTCATCCGCAGGGCGTTCCAGCTCGTGTCGGAAACCGGGACATCGCATCGGGAAGGCGATGGTGATACGCACGGCATCGGGGAGCTGCGTTCCTTGGCGCACCGAACGATCAAGCGTGTAACCGATGACCTGGACAAGTTCCAGTTCAACACGATGATCGCGGCGCTGATCGAGTTCACGAACGAGCTCATGAGATTGAAGGATGGCCCTCTTGCGCGCACAACAGCCTGGACCGAGGCGATGGAAACCTTGACGTTGCTGATGGCGCCAAGCACACCTTATGCGGCAGAGGAGATGTGGAGCCGGCTTGGCAAGCCGTACTCCGTCCATCAGCAGACGTGGCCGACGTACATCGAGGAGCTGGCCGCGGTGCGGACGGTCGAGATTCCGGTGCAGGTCAACGGCAAGGTGAGGGGCAAGTTGGCGGTCGAGGCCGGCGCGGCTGAAGGGGATGTGCTGGCGCTGGCCCGAAACAACCCTAAGGTCGTGGAGCACCTCGCGGGCAAGACCATCGTTCGGGAAGTGTTCGTCCCGAATCGGTTAGTGAACTTCGTCGCCAAGTAGGCAACGCTGACAGTGGGATCCGGCAGGGAGCAACGACCGTGTCGCTTCGGCTCCCTGCCTGGGCCGCAGCGGCCAGGGCGGACGCGGACAGGGAATGAGTCCGCCGCCGGTCCATGAGTACCCGTGCGACGCTCGCGCCCCCGAACTCGCGGGCAGGATGAGCACGCAGGCGATGGCTGGCGACCGCGAAAAGAGAGCCAGTGCCTCATGAACAGGCACTGGCTCTGTTTTCGCGTCGGGTATGGAACGACGTTGCGTGTCCCTGTAGCTAGTCGGCGACCCCGGCCAGTTCCCGCTCCGCAGCCTTCTCCGGCATCCATCTGACGTTGAGCGTTCGATTGGCTCCGACCTCGTCGAGGCGCTTGTACTCGGTGGTGTGGGGAGCCCCCGTGACCCTCTCCAGATCGTTATCGACCTCGTCGGCAATCTGGAGCATGGCGTCCGCGAACGTATCGAGCGATTCCTTCGACTCGGTTTCCGTCGGCTCGATCATCAGCGCTTCCGGCACGATGAGCGGGAAATACGTGGTCGGTGGGTGAACGCCGAAGTCAAGCAGGCGCTTGGCGATGTCCAGCGTTCGCGCTCCTTGCCGCTTCTGGCGGTTGCCGGACAGCACGAACTCGTGCATGCAGGTGCGGTCATAGGCCAGATCGAACCGATCCCGGAGCCGGGCAAGCAGGTAATTCGCGTTCAGCACAGCGTCCTCGCTGATCTGGCGAAGCCCCTCTGCACCGTGCATGCGGATATAGGTGTAGGCGCGGACATGCATTCCGAAGTTTCCATGGAATGAATGGAGTTGCCCGATGCTGCTTTCGGGCTCGAACCACTCATAGCGAGACTCGTCGCCGTCGTCGACGCGACGAACCCTGGGACCCGGCAGAAACCTGGCGAGTCCCTCGGTGACCCCGACCGGCCCGGAGCCCGGACCGCCGCCGCCATGCGGGGTGGAGAACGTCTTGTGAAGGTTGTAGTGCATGATGTCGATTTCGAGATCACCCGGGCGAGCGATGCCGAGAATCGCGTTGAAGTTGGCTCCGTCGTTGTAGACCAGCCCGCCAGCTTCATGCACCACGTCCACGATCTCGTGAACGTGCTCATCCCACAGGCCAAGGGTGTTCGGGTTGGTGATCATCAGGCCGGCCGTATCCGGCCCGACAAGCGCCTTCAGCTTTTCGAAGTCGGCGTTGCCACGGTCATCCGAGGGGACGGTGATCACGTCGAAGCCCGCCATCCGCGCCGTGGCAGGATTGGTTCCATGGGCGGAATCGGGAATCAGCATCTTGGTCCGGCCCGTGTCTCCGCGTTCGCGGTGATAGGCACGGATGATCAGGCAGCCCGTGAGCTCGCCATGGGCGCCAGCGGCCGGTTGCAGCGTCACGGAGTGGAACCCGGAAATCTCTGCCAGCATCTCCTGCAGCTCGTGCATGAGCTCGAGTGCACCCTGAACCGTGCGCTCCGGCTGGTACGGGTGCAGCCGGGCGAAGCCCGGGTAGCGGGCAACTGCCTCATTGATCTTCGGGTTGTACTTCATCGTGCACGAACCAAGCGGGTACATGTTGATGTCGATCGCGTGGTTCTTCTGGCTGACCCGGGTGAAGTGGCGGATCACGTCGATCTCGCTGACCTCGGGCCAGTTCAGGGACTCTCTCCGCATCTCGTCGGGCAGCGGCGTTTCTGGAACGTCAGGAGCGGGAAACCGGACAGCGCGGCGACCGGGTCGGCTCAACTCAAAAATCAGGGGTTCTACCGCCATCGAGTGGACTCCGTAGCTGAGATTGCATCTGGCTTACCGGCGCGACGCCGGCTGAATCGGGAATGGGGCAGGGCGAAGTCGTGCGCGTATGCACTCCGGATGGTAGCACGTTGCCTGCCTTGATACTGGGACGTGCTGAGGCCGTTCCTGATCCTGACAAAGCGTGCAGCACGCCGTAGAGTACCGCGCCGAAAAGGTCATCTGCCTTACCGTGAGCTGTCTAGCGCCCGATTCATGATTACTGAGGTTGGGCGACTTCGGCGGGAGCTCGGGCGATTCCGGGGCTCGACCGGAGGACCCAGAACACCGTCAGGGCGGTCAGGGTCGCTGCCACCAGGAACGGCGCGTGGGGATCGATCAGCCAGAGCTGCGCCGCGATGATCGGTCCGAACGAGATCGCGCTGCCTCCCACGATCTCGACGATCGCGAATGCGCGTGGTCGCAGGTATCGAGGGGCCGCACTCCCCATCGCCACCAGGTAATACGTCCATGCCGAGAAGAGGCCGCCCCGCAGGAGGAACGCGACAGCGATCAGAGGCAGCAGCGCCTGGGTCGCGAACAGCACGTAGCCCAGCGCCGTGCAGGTGGCGGCGACAACTGCCGCGAGAATCGGAGCTCGACGTAGATGACGGTTCCTTGATCCGATCACTCCGTAGCTGATCGTGCCCACCGCCGCACCGGCACTGAGGATCGATACGACCGCCGGCTCCAGTCCGCGCTCGGACTCGAGGAAGTTGGCGGTTAGGGACGACCCGATAGCGAGCGAGATGATCGTGCATCCATGGAACAGTACGATCCTCCGTATCTCGGGAGTGTGCCAGGCGCGGCGATACGAGGCCACCTGGGCGGCATCATCTTCGTGCTGCACCCGGGCAAAGGACATCCGGCTGACGAAGATCATCCCCGCCACGGTCAGTAGGGCCGCCAGGATGAACGCCGCCGGGATCCCGGCCTGGGAGATCAGGACTCCGGAGACGAGAGGGGTGACGACCAGGGCAACGCTTGGACCGACGGTGATCACCATGGTGAAGGCCTGAACCGAGTTCTCGCCGGCGTGATCCGAGACATAGGTGTGGATGGCGGGAAACACTAATTCACCAATCGCGCCGGTTACGACCGTGAAAAGGAGAAGCGGCCAGGCGTCGGCGAACGCGGCGACGAGGAGCCCGCCGACACTCAATGTTCGCGCGGCGAACAGCAGGCGCCGCGTATTGAAACGATCGACCAGCCATGAGCCGGGGCCGATCACCAGAGGGCGGATCAGGCCCGCCGAGCCCAGGACGAGACCGACAATCGAGATAGGCGCCCCGAGCCGTTCAATCCAGAGCGGCCAGATGGAAATGTAGGCTCCGAAGACGGCCTCGAAAAAGGTAAGCGCCCAGAATGCGTATCCAAGCTCGCGACCAAGTCCGAAGTGCCATTTCGGGCGCATAGTGTCCTCTGGCGAAGCGATGCATGCAGGCACCAGCTCGTGCTGCCTCGTCTCGCTGCGTGAATGTGGGCGATCGTTGTGGAATGTCCTGGGAGGGCTGCGCGCGGACTGCCAAGCGATCCACGCTCAATGCACAACAGTGTAGTGCCTTGGGATCGTGAACGAAACCACAGTCCCACACAGCCATGCCAGCGGCGGTGGTTTGCCCACCGGCGGAGTCTGGTAGATTTCGACACTCCGGCCACCTTCGGCCGAGGTGTATCGCGCCGAATTCCGCAAAGGGCAACCGTGAATCCGTATGTCTCCGCTGGCCTGGCAATGTGCGCCGTAATCTTCATCTCGCTGGCACTGACGGCGTACCTGGCGGTGTATTTCAACCGGCGGGCCAAGGCCGACCTTCGGAGCGCGCTGGAGGCGCTGGCCGAGCGCATCGAAGGCAGCGTCGATGTCGAAGAGGCACATGTTACGGGGCGCTACGACAGAAAACTGGTGATCGGAAGAATGGCGCATGCCGACGGCGGTCCCGTCCGGGTCTTCCAGGTAGATGTGATCGACAGCGCCGGTGGAACGGGTTGGGTGTACGTCTCCCTGGCTCCCGGGAAGGACGGCAGTGGGAGAACATACCAGTTCGAGTCGGCGGACACGCGTATCCGGCGACATCTGCCTCTGCTGGACACGCCCGACCTCCCGGTGCTGCTGGGGGCGAAGGACGACTGGTTTCAGGTGGAATACTCGCCCACCGGTGGGCATGTCCGGGCCACGCGTCCGATGGACACCCGGAAGGACCTGCCCGACGGCGATGCCTTTGTTGCGGTGGTTGACTGGCTGAGCCGCCTGGCTGACCAGAATCGGGCGCTTCAGGAACAACCCACCGCGACAAAGCCGACGACAGGTGAAGGCCATGCCTGACCGGGATCAGCCGGATACCGTTGATGACGTGATGCTGGTTCGCATCGACAGTGCCGAGGAGCAGTACGCGTACCTGCTCGCCCACTACGGCGGGCCTCAGCACTGGACGGTGGTCGACCAGCGACTGAGACAGACGGACGACGGCCGGGACATGGAGCGCGTCTCCCTTCGCACCTCTGCGGGCGAACTGGTACATGTCACCTTCGTGGCGTCGGACGATGATTTCTTGGGGGAGCAGGAGCACCTCAACAGTGATGGAGGAACGGCCTTCCTGGCGAGGGTGATGGAAACGGCGTTCAGCTTCTCGGCAGAGAACCCCCCGCATCACCCGGGGACCCTGGCCCGCTTTCCGGTGCCATCGATCCAGTACCAGAGGGCTATCGCTGTCCCGATGCCGGTGCTCGCGGTTGACAACGGCCGCCGCGGTCTCTATGCACCGCCACGAGTGGTCGTCATCAACTTCGACAGTGGCGAGCCGGTGGGAGTCGGCGAGTTTCCGGGTTTCGATCCGGAGCGTTGGCCACCAGAACGGTTGGGTGACTGGCCGCCTCAGGCGACCAGGGAGGTGGACCCACGGCAATTGGAAGGCATCATCGCGCGGACGAGCGCGTGCTGGAAGCGGGTTCTCGATGCGTGGTTCGGTGCCAGCGAGGACCTGGACAGCGACTTGTCGGGTGATATCCGGGAGATTCTCAGCTTCCGCGCCGTTCTCGATGTTCCGGCGCTCCTGCCGTTTTACGACCGGCTCAATCCCGGGTTTGCACGCTGGCTGGAGAGCCGCCGATAGCCCCCGATTCAGGTCGCGACCGGCTGGTGGGGTCGGGGCGAGGGAGCGGCCCGGGCGGTCTTCCGGGCGACGAGCTTCGCCCCGAATCTCGCCAGCCAGCTGCCCGCCGCATGCCAGCTGTAGGCCGTGATGGCGCCTCCGACGACGATGTCGACGACGTAGTGCTCACCCAGGTAGACCAGCGCCAGGCCCATCGAGATCGTATAGATCCACGCCAGAACCCGCCAGAAGCGATGCTGGTCTCGCGCCATGCAGACAAGCAGGAAGGTGATCGCGAAGTGGATTGACGGCATCGCGGCGATCGGGTTGGATTCGCCGACCACGTTGTATCCCGCCTGATACAGTCCTCCCCCGAGCTGCCGCCCTATCGGTTCCATGATCCGCAGCACGGTGGGTGCGCCCGGGGAGTTGATCGATTCGGGCGCCATCCACGGCGGGTTGCTTGGAACCAAAAAGTACAGGCCGAGACCGAGTGCCAGCAGCAGCGTCATCGTGCCCAGGAGCTGCCGGAATTTCGCCGGATTTTTCCACCAAAGCAAGATTGCCGCACCGTGCGGAACCAGGAAGTACGACCAGTGGATGAATGTGAAGTAGAAGTCCCACCAGTGCAGCGTCCCTACATCGTAGAACGCCGCCTGCAACCGGATCGTCGGCAGCTCTCCGTTGAAGAGCCAACGTTCCAGATGCACGACCTTGGTGTTGACCATCTTGGCCCAGATGGTTTCGTCGGCAAGCGAGCGCAGAAACGAGAACAGGAACCAGACGAGTGCGTAGGGAACAAAGGCACCGAGGAAAGACCGGGCCCGCCCGTAGGGGACGATGAGAACCCCGAGAACCGCGAACAGACCCCACCCCAGGAACTGGCGGTTGGTGAACACCGACACAATGACCAGGACGATCGCGATGGCAACGCGGACGAGCATGTCCCTGGTCAGCAGCCGCTCACGGCTTAGCATGCGCACACTGGGTGCGTCCGAAGCTCGCCGCGGTGGAGGATTATTCGACTGGTCCGGTTCGTCGAAATCGGACAAGGGAAGACAACGCTCCTTGTTGCCGCCAGGACATCACTTTGCCGGAATCCGACGCCACCATCGCAACGGCGCTAGTTGAACATCGGTCCGAGAGGTACGCGGTCACGTCCCTCCAATGGGCCGGTGGTGTCAGCAGGAGACGCGGGACACCACCACGCGATTGGCCCAATACCCGCGGCGCCCCTCCCGAGGTGGGCACGCTGGCACCCTTAACACCTAGACGCTGTACCTGGCCCGTGCCTTCTTCGTGATCTGGACGAACTCCTCTCCGGATTCGGGATCGGGTTTGCGCGCCATGAATCCCCGCCTGAT
>DASYVY010000031.1:0-3398 GCA_035936535.1 Thermomicrobiales bacterium
TCTCCGATCCGGGCATTGGCATCGCTCCTTTCGTGTCACCCAACGGGTCTCGATCGACCAGCGATGATACGGCGGATGCGGCGAGAACGCACAAGGATCGAGCGTTGCATCTTGTACAAACTCGCACAATACCGAAAGCAACGACCCGTCCGAAAGCGGATTTCCTGCTCGCCGGCGATCCGGAAACCTTCCCTCAAAGCGGACAAGCTCTGTCCTGAGCGCTCGTTATGCTCGTACCAGACTCCTTCATGACGATGGGCATCGAGGGGCCATGTCCGGCGCGATGCATCGATGAGTTGTGCCACTATTCACGAACGACTGGAGCGTTAACCCGATGGCCTTTTCCTGGAATCACGAGTTGCTGGATCAGTTGGATTTCGCGTGGAACGTCCAGTTCATGCCACGGATGGAGGGCCTGACCGATGAGGAGTACCTCTGGGAACCGGTGGATGGCTGCCTGACCATGCGGCCAGCGGAAGACGGCACGTTCCGGCTGGAACCTCGTACGCAGGCGAATCCGCCACCGTTCACCACGATCGCCTGGCGGATCGGGCACATGGCGTCGGTGTTCGGGCGGCGGGCGAGCAACCATTTCGGCGACGCGTCCTATGCTGAGGAGTCGGTGCGCTGGCCGGGCACGGCCGCCGGTGCGCTTGCGATCCTGGATGAGCAATACCGGCTGTGGCACGCCGGGGTTGAATCGCTTGGGGAAGATGGGCTGTTCGAGCCGTCCGGTCCGCACGAGGGGCCCTTCGCGGAGGCGCCTAAGGCGACCCTGGTGCTCCACATCACCCGCGAGTTCCTGCACCATGCGGCGGAGGTCGCCCTGCTGCGAGACCTTTACCGGGATACCGTCGCGAAGGGCAAGCTCACGCTCCATCCGCCTTGCGCGTCGTAGGGACCGACCTGTATGCGGCATCGGGCAGCTGCATCGCGTATCGGTCCTGTGCCGCGCGGTTACAACTCTCCGAGGGTGTGCTTCGCACGGGGATCCTTCGCATTCGCTCAGGATGACGGGGCAGGACTGCCGAATGAACTAACGGGCTGGATTGATACGGAATCCGCGTGAACAATGAGCACATGCGGGCCGTCCGTCGGCGTGCTCGTGTGGACATTCCTGATCTCCGGCGGGGGAAGCGATGCCGGCGACCGGGGACCGCCCGCCTGGTCGTCCGTCCTCTCGGAAAGTTCACCTGTGCGAACGAGGAGATCGCGTAGGGATGATCCTTGTGATCATCCGCCATGAGGCGATCACGGGTCCGGCGTTGCCGACAACGGGCTGGTGACAGGTCATGCACGCGGAAGGGCGCGCCATTCGCTCGCCAGCAGGTCGAAGAACGCGACGTTGCCGAAGGTGCCCCCAGCCGGATGGGTCCAGGTAGTGCGACCGGCGTCGCGATACCCCTGCTTCCGCAGTGCGGCCGCCGATCGCGTGTTCGAGAACAGCACACGCGATTGGACCGAGTGCATGCCGAGATGATCGAACGCATAGGCGAGCAGCAGATGCTTCGCCTCGGAGCCATACCCTTTGCCGCGGTCTTCCGGCCTGTGGAAAAAGCTGCCGGTCTCGGCGAAGCGGTTCTGGTAGTCGATGTTGAACAGGTCGACGCCACCGATAAAGGTATCGCCATCACGCAGGCAGACGGAGAAGACGACCGAGGATGGCAGCGCTTGCTTCTCGGCGTCGGACCACTCGGCGGTCATGCTAATGGCGGAATCGACCTGGCGCCCAAGGAGGAATGCCGTCTCCGTTTCCCGTCGGGACCAGAGCGCGAACGCATCGAGATCGGCGCGCTCGACCGCCCGCAGGTAGACGCGCTGCCCGATCAGGATCGCCTTCGGCGGGGGGGTGGCGTCGACGGATACCAGTTCTGGAACGGGACGGGGCAGCCCGGTTCCGGAGCGAGGAAGGGCCTCGTCCAGCGGGTCGCCAAGCGCCGCCAGCCAGTCCCGATTGTGCCGCTCGAAGACCAGGCGATCGATCCGCGATCCGGCACGCTCGACCTGCTCCCGGAACCGCGCGACCTGGCGCATCCCGAGACCCCGCGCCGCCTCGATGAGTGGGTCGTCATCCGCATCGATCGAGATGCGCACCTGGCGGATCCGCCGCTCATCGACAAGCCAGGGGACGACCAGCCCAAGCGCCTCGCGCTTCCACCTGTCGCCGCGATCGCCAAACAGCGGGTCGACGAAGACGTCAAGGATCGACGTCCCGGATGCGTCGAACGTCCGGACCGAGCCGACCACGCGATCGTCCGTCAAGCGGACGATCGCGTACCAACGTGTGGACCGGTCCTTGACCATGTGCTCCATGATCCAGCGCTCGACGGTCGCCGGCGCCAACGGGAACGGCGTATCCCGCCAAGACATCCCGAACCCGGCATCCTTCTTCTCGATGGGACGGATCGAAATCTCGTCGCCGACGAGAAACGCCTGGCCATGGTGTCCGGTGCCCGGCGCGGGGCGCCCGCCCGGTGCGGCGGGTGCCCCCGTGCCGTTCGGGGTGGTGGTTGTGATGGCCGTGTCAGCCGGCATCGGGAATCGCTCCCGGCGGCACGGATTCCCGTATCTCGCCGTCGCCAGCGGCCGAATCGACAGGCCCTGCCCACTCCGCGCGGGGCATCGCCCGCCATTCCTCGCGAAGCAGGTCGAAGAGGACCATGTTGTCGAGCGTGCCGTTGTGGCTGTAGAGCCAGTTGATTCGGCCCGCTTCCGTGTAACCCTGCTTGCGCAGCGCCGCCGCCGAGCGTGTGTTCGGGAAGTAGACCCACGACTGGAGCATGTGCAGATCGAGGTGCTCGAACGCGTACTCCAGCAGGAGTTGCTTGGCCTCGGAGCCATAACCACCCCCACGGTACTCCGGCCGCTGGAAAAAGCTCCCTGTTTCGGCGAAGCGGTGCTGATAGTCGATGTCGATCAGCCCGACTGAACCGATCATCTCATCGTTCTCGCGGAGACAGACCGAGAACCAGACCCACCCTGGCAGGGCCGGCTTCTGCTGCTCCAGCGTCCAGTGTTCATGGGACACCGAGCTGATCAGGTGGCGGCCAATATCGAAGAATGTCTCCGTCTCGCGGCGCGCCCAGGCGGCGGCCATGTCACCGTCGCCCTTCTCATCCGGCCGAAGGTAGACCCGCTTGCCGACCATCACCGCATTGCGCGGAGGATCGCAATCGAGCTCGACTCTGGGCGGAACCGGGCGCGGCTTGCCGGTGCCCGTCCGCTCCAGTGCGACGTCATTGGGGTCACCGATCGCTTGGACCCAGAGGGGATTCAGCCGGGTCAGGACCAGCCGGTCGATGCGCGTGCCGTCCTTCTCGAACATCTCCCGGAACCGGGCGGTCTGGTGCATGCCAGCGGACAGCGCGGCATCGAGGATCTCCCGCTCATCGGCGGGC
>DASYVY010000032.1:0-1588 GCA_035936535.1 Thermomicrobiales bacterium
GGATCCTGGTGCGAGACAGGGCCACCACGTGACCCCGGCGTGTATGGGCGCATCACGAAACCAGGCCGTCGCGGGCGGCCTGCCGCATCGTGCCCTATTGTGCCACGAACAGGTCGTCCGCGTGATCGATGCTCTACGCTATCCCGCATACAAGCACGGATGCATGGGCGCGCAACGGGAGGAAGACGGATGTCGAAGGAGCGGGGCGACCGCCGCATCGGCGCGGTGCTGATCGCCAACCGGGGAGAGATCGCTGTACGGGTGATTCGCGCCTGTCGGGAGATGGGCGTTCGCGCGATCGCGATCTACGGCGATGGTGATGAGGATGCGATGCACGTGCAGCTGGCCGACGACGCGCGACGTATCCCTGAAGGTGACACATTACCGTATCTGCGGCAGGAGGCGATCGTCGAGATCGCGAAGGTGGCCGAGGCGGATGCGATTCATCCCGGCTATGGCTTTTTAGCCGAGAACGCTGATTTCGCGGAGCGGGTGACGAGGGCGGGACTGATTTTCGTCGGGCCGAGCGCACAGGCCATCCGGGCGATGGGTGACAAGGTGGCGGCACGGCGGATCGCAACCGACGCAGGTGTGGGCCCGGTGCCGGGAACAACCGATCCGGTCACCTCGGTTGAGGATGCGGGTCGCATGGCTGAGGAGATCGGATGGCCGATCGCGGTCAAGGCATCCGGCGGTGGCGGCGGTCGTGGTTTCCGGGTCGCCCGCACGCCCGAAGACTTGGCGTCGGCGTTCGAGGGCAGCCGCGGCGAGGCTGAGCGCTACTTCTCGAATCCTGATGTCTATTTCGAGCGTTATCTGGAGCACCCCCGGCACATCGAGGTGCAAGTTTTCGGCGACACCCACGGCACGGTCGTCGCCCTCGGCGAGCGTGACTGCTCCGTCCAGCGTCGGCACCAGAAACTGATCGAGGAGGCACCCTCGCCGGCCGTCTCTCCCCAGCTGCGGGAGCGGTTCCTGGAAGCGTCGGAGCGGCTCGCGAGTGCAGTCGACTATGTCGGTGCCGGAACGATCGAGTACCTGCTCGACGCCGATGGCTCCTTCTACTTCCTGGAGATGAACACCCGCATACAGGTGGAGCACACGGTGACCGAGATGGTGACCGGCATCGATCTCGTGAAGGAGCAGATCCGCGTCGCCGAGGGGGCCCCGCTGAGCTTCGGGCGTGAGGCCCGGGAGACGCGGGGGTGGGCGATCCAGTGCCGCATCAACGCCGAGGATCCGGGGCGGGAGTTCGCACCGACGCCCGGAACAGTGACCGCCTACCGGGAGCCGGCAGGGTTCGGTGTACGCATCGACAGTGCCATGACGCCCGGGTCGACCATCCATGCCGGGTACGACTCGATGATTGCAAAGCTGGTCACTTGGGGCCGGGATCGGGAAGAGGCGATCGCGCGGATGCAGCGATGTCTCGAGGACTATGTGATCGAAGGGGTACCGACGACGATCCCGTTCCACCAGCGAGCGATCGACCACCCCGACTTCCGGAGCGACGGAGCGACCACGACCTTCATCCCCGATCACCCCGCCGTGATTCCCCCGCCATTCGAGGGTGTAGCTGCTAGCGATG
>DASYVY010000033.1:0-2762 GCA_035936535.1 Thermomicrobiales bacterium
CCCCTTCACCTGGAGCGAGCGACCCGCGTGCCTGTTGCACGATCTGTTTGTCCGGCCCGATATCCGTGGCGGCGGCGTGGGCCAGGCCCTGATCCAGGACCTGATCGACCGTGGCAAGACGGCAGGTTGGGATCGCATCTACTGGTTGACGAGAGAAGACAACGCGACGGCCCGTCGCCTGTATGACACATTAGCCCCAGCCGACGGTTTTATCCGCTACAAGGTACTGCTCCCATGAGGAACACCACGAGAACAGAGGGCAAGGCCGGATCCAGCGGGCCGGAGTCGCGTGCCGAGCCACTTGGGTGGAAGCCGGTCGAGCCGCCCGGCCGGGTCACCCTGACGGGCCGCTTTGTCCGGCTCGAACCGTTCGATCCCGACGCCCACGCCGCCACCCTGTTCGACGCGGCCCATGGCCCGGGCGCCGATCCCCACCTCTGGGACTACATGTCGTCCGGCCCGTTTGCGGACCTCGTATCCTTCCGTCCCTATCTGGACGACGTGGCGGCGACAGACGATCCGCTGGCGTTCACGGTCGTCGATCTCGGGGATGGGACGCCTCGCGGAATGGCGCGGCTGATGCGGATCGACACCGCGAACGGCGTCGGCGAGATCGGGCACATCTGGTTCGGATCGGGGCTCCAACGGACGCCCGGCGCCACCGAGGCGATCTTCCTGCTGGCCGGGTACATGTTCGACACGCTTGGCTATCGGCGCTTCGAATGGAAGTGCAACGCGGCCAACGGGCGTTCCCGCCGGGCGGCGGAGCGATTCGGGTTCAGCTTCGAGGGGATCTTCCGGCAGCACATGGTGGTTAAGGACCGCAACCGCGACACCGCCTGGTTCGCGATCATCGACCGCGACTGGCCCATGATCCGGCGTGCCTTCGCGCTCTGGCTGGATCCCGCGAACTTCGATGCCGCGGGCCAGCAGAAGCGCTCGCTGACGGAGATCAGGGCGGGCCTGCTTTCCTGAGCGCATCACCCGTCTATCCCTGTGGCTGACGCGTGCGTAACCGGCGGGGCTGGCTACGGCGGACCCGAGGGCCGATCCTTGGGAGGGGACACGCCTGGTGGCGAAGCTTCGGGCCGGCACAAGACCGGCCCCTGCGGTATCCGGTGGGGTGAGCATTCAGCAGAGTCCTGTATGACTCGGGGGCGAGAAGCCCGCCCGGTCATGTCCCCAACGTGCAGGGTGCCAATACCTGGGCCTACCAGATCGTCATCGAGGCAGCGAAGAGATCGCGGTAATCCTGGTTCGATGCGGGACGCGGCGAGAGCTGGGTGATCCTCGACTGCGGCAACGTCCCATCCACCAGCGTATCGAGATCTGCTTCCGTGATCCCGACGCCGTTGAGTCCATTGGGCATCCCGACGCGGCGCATCAGGTCGATCAGCCCAATCGCCAGCGCATCTCCCGCGTCGGAAGGACTCACTCCGTCAGTATCGGCCCCCAGGAGCCGTGCGGCCTCCAGATGACGCTCCGGGTCTGCCCCGGCGGTCCAGCGGAAGATCGCGGGGGCGGTCAGGATCACGGACATACCGTGGGGCACGATCGCGTGGTCAGCGGAGTAGCCCTCCGGCACGAAGCCGCGGGCCAGGGCCGAGACGGGATACGACATCGCGTGCGGCAGGTGCACACCGGCATTGCCGAATCCGATTCCGGCGGCGGTGGAGGCGAGCAGCATCGCACCTCGCGCCTCCTCGTCCTCCGGGTGCTCAACCGCCCGCACCAGGTTCCGGGCGCAGAGTTCAATCGCACGCGAGCACCAGATATCGCTGATTGGATTGGCGCCCTGATAGACGGTTCGCTTCAGCGGATCGGTCGCCGCCTCGCGCATGGAGAATGGCACCGCGGTGAACGACTCCAGGGCGTGGCTGAGGACATCCAGCCCCGAGCAGGCCGCGACCATCGGCGGCATCGTCCGAGTGTTGTCCGGATCGATGATCCCGAGCGAGGGGCGCAGGGCACGATGCGCGATCGCGGTCTTGACGTGTGCGCTGGCAAGGTCGAAGACGGCATTCCCGGTCGTTTCGGATCCGGTGCCGGCCGTCGTCGGCACTGCCACATGGGGCTTGAGCGAGCCGGGGACGGGCTTGCCTTCGCCGAGCGGCGGATAGACGTAGGCCATGAAGTCGTCCGGCCAGGTGGCATAGAGATTGGCGACCTTGGCGGTGTCCATCGTGGAACCGCCTCCGACGGAGACGAAGCCGTCGAAGCCGCCATCGGTCGCTGCCCGGATCGCTTCCCGGAACGAGGCGTCGGTCGGCTCGACGCGGACACGGTCGAAGATCTCGAAGGCGATCCCGGCCTTGCGGAGGGATGCCGTGGCGGTGGCGACGGGCGGGAGCGTGGCGACCTTGGGATCGGTGACCAGCAGGACATTCCGGCATCCGAGGGAGTGGACACGCGCGCCAACCTCCCGCGTTGCTCCCGGCCCGAACACGACCGAGGACGCATCCGTCGTGAACACCGTCTCCAACACCATGTCTAGCTCCCTGATCCTTCCTCAAACAACGTGGTGTTCCGGATCGAGCCTGCAATTTCCTGGGCGCAGCGGGCCGCACTCATGATCGTGTGATCGTGGTCTTGCCTCCCCGTCGATCATCGGCATTCTATCGCCGCTCTGGAGTGCCGTCACGTTGTCCCGGTGTCTCGGTGGCGCATCAGGTGAATACTTCATAATGGATCACGCTGCGGCACATCCGAAGCTCCCTTCTCAGGGTTGCACCTGAACGTCATGACTGCTCGGACTCATGGAT
>DASYVY010000034.1:0-2041 GCA_035936535.1 Thermomicrobiales bacterium
GTCCACATGAAGGACACTTGGCTCGACACGCCGAACATCAACCGCAATGGCGTGCTGGATACCAAGCCCTACACCGACGAGGTCAACCGCTCCTGGATCTTCCGAACCGTTGGCTACGGCCATGGCCCGGAATTCTGGCGATCCCTTGTCTCCGAATTGCGGCTCGCCGGATATGATGGCGCGCTCTCGATCGAGCACGAGGATTCGCTAATGAGCATCAACGAAGGGTTCACCAAAGCGGCCGCGTTCCTGAACGACACGGTCATTCGTGAAACCCCAGGCGAAGCCTGGTGGGTGTAGGCCAACGAGACAAACGGGAGGACACAATGAGCGAGATTGGCGTAGGACTTGTCGGGTACAAGTTCATGGGACGCGCCCATTCGAATGCATACCGGCAGGTGTCGCACTTCTTCGACGTCGATCCCGTTCCCCGAATGCGGGCGATCTGCGGCCGGGACGAGAACGCGGTGACGCAGGCCGCACACACGCTCGGCTGGGAATCGATCGAGACGGATTACCACACCTTGGTAAAGCGAGACGACATCGGCCTCGTCGATGTGTCGACCCCCGGATATACCCATCGGGATGTCGTCATCGCCGCGCTCGAGGCCGGCAAGCACGTGCTGTGCGAGAAACCGCTCGCCAATACGCTCGATGAGGCAGCGGAAATGCTTTCCGCGGCCAAACAGGCCGGGACGATCGCGGTCGTCAACTTCAATTACCGGCGAGTGCCGGCCGTGACCTTCGCCCGCCAGCTGATCGAACAGGGCAGGCTCGGTAAGATCCGGCACTGGCGCGCCGTCTACCTTCAGGATTGGCTGGTCGACCCCACCGTGCCCTTGGCCTGGCGCCTCAAGAAGGAGCTAGCCGGCTCGGGAGCGCTCGGGGACATCGGCGCCCATATCCTCGACCTGGCGCACTTCCTGATCGGGCCCGTCACCGAGGTCGTCGGCACGCTCGATACCTTCATCAAGCAACGCCCGGTTGAAGTCACCGGCTCCGGTGGTGCCGGCTTGAGTTTTGAATCCGGTGATGAGATGGGCGACGTGACCGTGGATGACTCCACGACATTCCTGGCCCGCTTCCAGAATGGCGCGACCGGGACGTTCGAGGCAACGCGGCTGGCAAGCGGTCGCCGGAACTTCAACAGTTTCGAGATCAACGGCTCCAAGGGATCGGTCGCCTTCAACCTGGAGCGCATGAACGAGCTGCAGGTTTACCTGAACGACGACGATAACGGTCTCCAAGGATTTCGGACGATCAACGTCACCGATTCGGTCCATCCCTACACCGGCAACTGGTGGCCGAGCGGGCATATCATCGGTTGGGAGCACTCGCATATCCACGGGGTCAAGGATGTGCTCGACGGTATCAGGACCGGCGTGAACCCCGCCCCGACGTTCGAAGATGGCTTCCGTTGCCAGGCGGTGCTGGATGCGGTCGAGCGCAGCAACGCGTCGCGTTCCTGGGAGCAGCCCGTCCAGCCGCCCAGCTGATCCATCTCGGTCTTCACCCTGGACCCGGTCCGCCCCCGTGACGATCCGGGTCCAGGCGCATGTCAGGTTGCGAGCCGGGCATCGACGAACCGGCGGTCCGCCGCACGCCGGGCAAGGATCGCGGCCGCGACCCGGTCGCGCTCGTCCTCGGTCAGCTCGTCCAATGCCCCGTGCGGGTCGGGAATCGCCGCCACCACGATCGCGATATCGTTGTCGCGCTGGAGCGCGGCTCGCAACCGGCGCACGTGAGCGAGGCGAACCACATGCCGCTGCAGGACATCGACCGAGAGGTCGCCCTGCAGGCGCGGATCGCCTGCCAACCCAAGGGAGCGCACCACCGGGAGCAGCTGCGCCAGGCGGACGTAGTCCAGCGGCCGTTGCTCCAGGACCTCGATCACGTCTTCGATCACGGAGACGCGCTCGACGACACGTTGAATCGCTCCCCACGTAAAGCGATCGCTGATCCGGGCACCGACTCGCTCGACCTTGTTCAGGGCGGCGATGATCGCCGCCTCATCATCGTCCTTGACGGCCTGGGCGAGGTC
>DASYVY010000035.1:0-2396 GCA_035936535.1 Thermomicrobiales bacterium
GAACAGGGTGCCGCGCAAATCGGCGCCGAACCCCTGCGCGGCGAGGATCGCGAACAGCGTGCAGAGCGTGCCGCCGAGCATGCCGATGATCGCGAGGACGATCATCAGGGCTCCGGTGCGCCAGACCAAACCCAGGTCGGACTGGGCGATCCCCTCGTCGATGATGCGCTGGATCAGGCGCGGCTGGAGGAGGTCCATCGTCACTTCGACGGCCATCAGGAGCGGCGCCAGCACCACCCACAGCTTGTACGGGCCGAGAAAGCCGGCGAGGCTACGGGTCGATCGCACGGGTCAGTCCTCCTTCGTGCCAAGGCATGCGTCAATGGCCGACCCAGCGGAATGGGCAACGCCGAGCAGGCGCCAAAGGGCGGGCACGGCCCGCTCGATCGCCCGCCGGTCTTCCTCGTCGATCTGCGCCAGCAGGTGCTCCAGCTTGGCGACGTGCTGGGCACGGTGCGCCTCCATCCGGGCGCGGCCGGCGTCAGTCAACTCGACCCGGACCGTCCGCCCGTCGTCCGGATCCGGGATGCGGACGACATCGCCCTGCGTAACGAGCCGCTTGACAATCCCGGTCACGGTGGGCGGGGTGACGTTCATGGCGGTGGCAAGGTCGTTCATCGTGATCTGGCCCGCGTGCTGGAGGATCAGCATCATCCGGAACTGGCCGCGCATCTCCGGCGTCGGCGGCGCGTCACGCCGACCCTGAGCCCCGTGCTGACCAGGCCTGAGCAGGAAGTGCATCGGCGGCAACAGGCCGGAGAGTTGCTTGGCGACGGCATGGGCGGAGAGGTCAGGCTGAACGGGTGGGGCGGTCATCGGCAACTCCGGCAGGAAAACACTTAGGCACCCTAATTAGCTAGGCTAAGTATACATGTGCTCCGCCGAAATGGAAGAGGGGATGGAGCTTCAGTGGGATGTCGATTCCGAAGTCCAGCACCATGCCTGGGACGCCTCTGTTACGGCCCGGTTATTCAAAGGTTATGGAACACACCTCTTGGAGAACACTTATGGAGTAATTGCCACCACTGAGTACATGCGGCCACCCCCCGCGACCATCTCGCCTGCTCGCCACACCAGATGTGGTGCGGCCGATACAGCGGGGACGAACGTTCAATTCGTCCCCGCTGTATCGGTTCACATGGCCGATGTGTCGATGAAGTACTGTGCAGGGTTTGTTGGGGCTGGAATGGGGTAAACGGTGGCGTCCGGCATTGACATTGGCACGTTGTGAAACGCGTCCTTGACGATCCCGTAGCCTGGTGCAGGCAGACTGATGCCGATCGCGTAGAACTCCTCCTGTGCGATCGCGAGAATTTCACCCATGAGACGATATTGCTCGGCGCTGTCGGCCGTCGCCGAAAGTTGCTCGTACAGTTCGAACTGGCGCTTCACCGCCTCGGGCGGCTCGACGGGCTCAGCCGCGGTATCCGCCTGGCCGGTCCACCAGTAGCTCCAGGCCACGCCATACCGGGAACTCGAGCTCAAGGGGAAGTACATGTAGCCGTTGACCAGGGCATCAAGCAGCCCGCTTCCGCCAGGCCAGACCGCGGCATCGTGATCGTTGGCTTCGGTCCGCTGGAACAAGAGCGTCCGGTCCTCGGTTTTCAGCACCACATCGAGGCCGACTGCCCTCCAGTAATTGACCACCAGGGAAGATACATCGACGAGCGCGGCGAACTGACCCGTCGCAACCTCGAGTTGAATGTTCAGTTTCTCGCCATCGGGTCTCAGGCGCATGCCGTCACTGTCCTTGTTCGGCAGCACCTTGTCGAGATACTGGTTCGCAAGGTCCACGTCGTATTCGGTGTACTGCTTGGCGAGCACCTCATTGAAGAACGGTGCCTCAGGGCGCGGGGCGGCCTGCCATGGCTCTCCCTGGCTCACGTAGACCGCGTCGATCACTTCCTGCCGGTTGATCGCGTGGGACAGCCCGATCCGGAAGTCCTTGTTCGCGAAGATCTCTCGCAGGGCAAGGTTCTTGTGAGTCATATTCACCTGGAAACAGCCGGTGTTCATGATCGCCTGCACCAGATCGATCAGGTGATACTGTCCCGCTTCCTGATTCTGGGCGACCACGGGTTTGTTCTGCAGGGTGTTGATATGCCGGGTGTGCATGTCGATTTCGCCATTGGTCGCCTGGAGCAAAAGGACTTCAGGCTCCTGCACGACATCGTACCTGACCTCATCGATGTATGGCAGTTGGTTGCCCTCGGGATCTACTTTCCAGTAGAAGGGGTTGCGCTCGAACGTGACCCGGGTGCCCTCACCGTACGGAGTGACCATTTGCCAGGCGTGGAGCCGAGGGAGCCCCGCATTCTGCCAAACCGCGTTGTAGGGTGTGCCAGGGAGCGCCGATCCCTTTGTCCGGAACAACTCGACCCAGTCGGCCGCGCCCG
>DASYVY010000036.1:0-3324 GCA_035936535.1 Thermomicrobiales bacterium
GGGTCCGGTGCTCAGGCATTCGCGCCGAGTAGTTCAGGGGGATGATCGGTTGCGCGGCGCGCTCCCGAAACACCCACGTGTTGCGGACCCATTCCTCCTGGAACGCCGGATTGACCTTCCGGAGGTAGGGAAGGAATTCCTGGACCAGCGCCTCGGACTCCATCGTGAAGTACCGGTGGTCCGGTTCCATGTACGTGCTGAGATAAACGAATCTTCGCCCCTCGTATTTCTCAGGGTCGATGAAGTTCGTGTGCTCGATGATCCCGGTGAAAGGCAGCTCATCGTCCGCAACGTTGAGCCAATAGACAGAGGACAGCGGCCGGTCGAGCTCGAGCAACACGACCACGGCGGCCTCGTACTCCAGCGCGTTGAGCTTTTCGGCGTACGCATCCGGGAGCGGTGGCGCGATGCGCTGGAAGATATTCGACGGGACTGTGGCGATCAGCGCATCGAACCCCGCCGCAATTGGCCCGAATTCCGTCTCCACCGTCCAAGTCTCGTCCGGGTTCTGTGACACGGAGCGGAGCCCCTCGCGTTGGAGATCGACCCCGGAGGCTTTGCAGGCGGCAACCAGAGCGTCCACGATGACCTGGAAGCTGCCCTCGAAGTAGCCGAGTTTCTCCTGATCGAGCGGGGACCGGCGCGATGTGGTCCGGAGATGGATCTTCCCCCAAAACCAGACCATCGGGATCTTGTCGTAATACGAGCCGAACTTCGCCCGCAGCTGAGCGCCGAGCGTCCGGTCATACGCCCGCTTGCCGAGCGCCCGCTCGAGCCACGCATGGGCGGTGACCCCCTCGTACTTTTCCCAGTCGCTCACGCGCTGCAGGTAGGCCGTAACGATGCCGAGGCGCACGCGGTCGATGGGGGGAATGTTGCCGAGCCGGAGGAGATCCAGCGCACCATTGAGCGGGTAGATGCGTCCATTGGCGAAGTAACCGACGTTCGAGGGAAGCCACATCAGTTTGTCACCGACGCCCAGCTCGTCGGCGAGTTCGGCGATCGCCCGGTCACTCTGGAACAGGTGGTGATAGAAAATTTCCAGGCGCGTGTTGGCCACCTCGAAGGTCGCCGCCTGGCCCCCGAACCGGCCCTTTTCCCAGAGCGTCACCTGGTACCCGGCCTGGGCGAGCCTGAGCGCGGCGGTGAGCCCCGCAAAGCCGCCCCCGATAACACCGACCGTTCGCTGGAAAGACACCATCTGGGCTATCCGCTTCCTTGTGCAGGTGAACGTGCAAGAGGGGGAGTCGATCTCCCCCTCTTGCTCCATCAGATTCGCACTGTGCTCGATCTGGTCCGCATGGTCGCGTGCAGACGGCGCATGGGCGGTCAGATAAAGAGCGGTGACAGCACCAACGTAATCGTGGCGAGCAGCTTCACGAGCACGTGAAGCGATGGGCCGGCGGTGTCCTTCCAGGGATCACCAACAGTGTCTCCGACTACGGCCGCGGCATGGGCATCGCTTCCCTTGCCGAGCACCTCGCCATTGTCTCCCTTGAGATGACCGGCCTCGATGAACTTTTTGGCGTTGTCCCACGCGCCGCCACCGTTGTTGAGCACGATCGCCATCAGCACACCGACGATGGTGCCAACCATCAGCATTCCGGCAGCCGCTTCCCAGCGGAGGATGACGCCGACAAGGATTGGCACGACCACCGCAAGCGCGCCCGGAAGGATCATCTCGCGCAGGGCACTACGGACGGAAATGTCGACGCATCGGCGGTAATCCGGGACGGAGGTACCCGCCATGATCCCGGGGTCTTCGCGGAACTGGCGCCGGACCTCCTCGATCATGTCACCGGCGGCACGGCCGACCGCGCGAATCGCGAATGATGAGAAGACGTAGACGAGGGTTGCTCCGAAGAGTGCTCCGACGAACACCCGAGGCTCGGCAAGATTGACGACCCGGCTGATCGGATCTTCGCTGAAGCGCTGGATCTCGTCCAGGAAGGCCGAGAACAGCAGGAATGCCGCGAGCGAGGCGGTTCCCACCGCGTATCCCTTGGTCAGGGCCTTGGTCGTGTTGCCGACGGAGTCGAGCTCATCCGTGACCGCCCGGACCGCTTCCGGGGCGTCGCTCATCTCGACGATACCACCGGCGTTGTCCGTGATCGGCCCGAAGGTATCCATCGCGAGGATATAGGCCGCCGTCATCAGCATGCCCATCGTGGCGACGGCGGTCCCAAAGATGCCGCTCGAGATCGCGGCCTCGTCGGTGAAATCATCGATGGTGTTGCCCAGCGCGTACGACGACAGGAGCGCCGCGCCGATCGTCAGCGCGGGAAGGCCGGTGGTCTCGAAACCGACCGAGATGCCCGAGATGATATTGGTGGCGGGGCCTGTTTTCGATGCTTCGGCGATATCTCGTACGGGCCGCCAGGAACCGGCGGTGTAGTACTGCGTGATGTAGACGAACGCGAACGACGTGAGAATGCCGATCAGCCCGCACAGGGAGAACTGCCATTTGCCGTAGGGCAGCATGGTGACGCAGATTAGGATCAGGAAGATCGCCGAGAGCCCGGCGCTGACGTAGAAGCCCTTGTTGAGCTCCCCCATCGGATCCGTGACGGTGTTCCCCGGCCTGACAAAGAACACGCCAACGATCGACGCCAACAGGCCGAAAGCGCCGATCACCAACGGGAAGAAGATCCAGGCAATATCCGACGTGCCGGGGTCCGCGCCGGAGGCACGGTAGAGCGCGACGCCCAAGATCATCGCGCCGATGATCTCTGCGGCGGAGCTTTCGAAGATGTCCGCGCCCCGCCCGGCGCAGTCGCCGACGTTGTCGCCAACGAGGTCAGCGATGACCGCGGGGTTTCGGGGGTCATCTTCGGGGATTCCAGCCTCGACCTTGCCGACGAGATCCGCTCCCACGTCGGCGGCCTTGGTGTAGATGCCGCCGCCGAGCTGGGCGAACAACGCGACAAAGCTGGCGCCGAAAGCAAACCCGACGATCCAGAATGGCGTTTCAGCAACTGCCGCGAGGTTACCCTCCGCGAACTGATAGACCACGCCGTAAACGCCAAGTACCCCAAGCAGCCCGAGCGCCATCACCAGGAAGCCGGACACGGCGCCACCCCGGAGGGCAACAGTCAACGCCGGGCCAATCACCTTCTGGGCGGCGGCAGCGGTGCGCACATTCGAACGCACGGCCACGTACATGCCGATAAAGCCCGAAAGGCCAGACAGGGCAGCGCCAACCAGAAACGAGATCGCCGTAATCAGTCCGCGAGCGCCCTGATGTTCCCGCTCGAAGAGGCCGACGAGGATCCCCATGATGATGGCGACGACGACTGCGAGGCTGAAGATCGTCCGGTACTGGCG
>DASYVY010000037.1:0-3801 GCA_035936535.1 Thermomicrobiales bacterium
GATGGGACCCTCGGGGGGACTTGAGTAGCCTCGAAGCCGCCGTGAACACCCTTTTCGAAGACGGATTGTCGTGGAGTCGTGGCGGACCCGCCGATCAGGCGACGTTGCAGGTGGATGTGCTGGAAACCTCATCCCGCTACGAGATCCTGGCGTCGGTGCCCGGGCTGCAGCCCGAGGACGTCATGGTGACGGTCCTCGGTGACAGCGTGCGCATCACCAGCGAAGGGGCCACCGTTCAGGACGACGAGAGCGAACGGGAACGGGGCGACGCCGATCGCCGGTGGCTGGTGCGGGAGCGTTACGTCGGCCGCCAGGAACGGACGATCACCCTGCCATCCTCGGTGAGGGCCGATGACGTAACCGCGAACTTCCAGGATGGTGTGCTCACGGTCATCTTGCCGAAGGCGGATACCGCCCGTGCCAGACGCATCCAGATCAGCACAGGCAGCGGAGCACCGGCGGAGAATTCCCCCATCGACGTCGAAACATCGGATAGGACCGCGAACCCGTAGAACACCGCCATTGGCCATTGCATCGCCTGTCCTGCGGTAGTAGCGATCCTGTGCGGTCGCCCAGGACAGCAGGTGGTTGAGCTGCCGGGTGTGCCCTGATCTCTGGTGCTAGGAGCGCGAGTCGGTTGCGGGTGGACTGGTGAAAGGGGCGTCATGCAGTCCAGGTACGCCCGGCGTGGGCGAGGGAGTGATTGCCGGGGCCGGTGACACGAACGTCACCGCATCGTCGAACGCTCGCCATTCGCCGTTTCGGCTCACGATCCAGACTGGAGCCGCTGCAGCGCGCACCAGCAGGCCGGCGGCGTTCGAACTCCGCGCTGCCGCCGACAGCACCAGGAGTGTCGTGGCGTCGTCAATGGAGGCGGGTGCCCCTTCGGCCGGAACCCCCATGCGCTTGAGCTGGCTCCGCAATGCTCCGCGCTCGACGGTCAGCACGCGTGCAACGTGTCCGAATCCGTGCGTATGGACAGCGGGGAGGACGCTGGCCAGCGCTTCACGGTCAAGTATGGCAACGACGACATCGGTGATCATCTTGGCCGGGTCGATCCTCTGTCATGATGCGGGCTGTTCCCGCGAGGCACAGCAAGGTGTCAAGGATAGCACCCGCACGGAAGGCGCTGGATCCAATGGCGTTGCCAGTGCACCAATCGGACCAAGACCGGGGCCACGGCAATCCCCTCGCCCTGAGCCTGTGCCAGGTCAGCCCAGGAGCAGCGTGGCGTAGGCGGCAAGCCAATGCTCGACCATGTAATCGCTTCCGGACACCGATGGGAGCGAAGCGGCGCCGTGCCGCTCGGCGGCGTCGAGCAGGTGCGGGATGCGAGAGTCGTCTTGGGGCAGGGATTCGGAGATCGCCACGAAGGATGCTCCCCGGCTCAGATTGAGCCCCGCCAGGTGCGCGATCTGGCCATCGGATTCGTCCGAGACGGTCGCTGGCATAAAGAGCGAGGCAGGTCGTCCCTCGCCGAGACCGGGGAGGAATCCCTCCAGCCAAGTGGCGAATGCGTCCCTTTTCATCAGCCGGCCCATCAGCTCGGCTTCGGCCAGCGCCGCCGAGAGGAAATCCGCCCCGGACGGCTCGTAATGAGCCGGGTAATCGATATCCTGCTCGAAGAAGCGCCGTGCCGCCTCATGGATCGCATCCCGCAGTCGTGCGTCGCCCATGTCCGCCTTCGACTCGGCAACGTCGAGTGATCGCAGCAACCCAAAGGCCGTGTTGGCATGCATCCCGGTCCGCTGCGGGTAGGCGAGTTTCGGCAGCCAGGTGATGAACTTGCCGGCGAGCACATCCGCGAGCGGTCGGAGGGTGACAGTCCACCGTTCCGCGTCGGAATCCCCTTTCCAGCATTCCAGCTCGTGCATCAGGGTCAGCAACCAGCCCCAGCCATATGGGCGCTCGATGCTGCCATGATTCGGATTGGTGAAGAAGGCGATCTCCGTCGCAATGTGCTCGGGAGTCAGCAACGAGGAGATCGTTTCCCGCGCCTCGCGGTCGTTTACGGCATCCGGGAACAGCCGCACCAGGCGAATCGCGACCCAGTACATCTCCACACAGGAGTGCCAGTCGAAGGAGCCGAAGAACGCCGGATGCAGCTCGCGGTGGCCTGGGTATGGCCCTGGTGCGGTGGCCACGAGATAGGGCATGTGCGGAAACTCGCGCTGGATATTGCGGATCGCGACGTCCACATAGTCAGTCGCATGCTCCCGGAGCAGCCCCAGCCGGGCTTTGCGATCGAATGTCACGTCCCTATCTCCACTATGCGTACCAGGCGTTATGAAACATTGTCAGACGTTGAGGAAGATGCCGGCCAGCGTGAAGTAGATGATCAGCCCGGTGCTGTCGACCAGGCTGCTGATGAACGGGGCGGAGACGACCGCGGGATCGACCTTCATTTTGCTGAGCAGGATCGGCAGCACCGCCCCGACTGTTGCCGCCCAGGTTGTGAGCGCAAGCACGGTGATTCCGACCGTCAGCCCGATATCCGTCGTGCCCTCGTCCGACAGGAGCGCTCGGCCGAACATGAGGCCTCCCATCACGATACCGAGGGCCATGCCAGTCAACGCCTCCTTGCCGATGATCCGGAAGACATGATGGGGCTGCACCTCGTCGACCGCCATCGCGCGGATGATCGTGGACACGGTTTGCGATCCAACATTCCCGCCGGTGCCGATCAGGATGGGGACGAACGCGGCGAGCAACCCAACCCGATCGAGGGTCTCCGCGTAATGCTCCGTGATCGACACGGTGAAGAACGAGGCCGCGAACAGGACCATGAGCCAGATGATGCGTTTGCGGAAGAGCAGAAAGGGGGAAGCGCGAAGATAGGGAACCTCGAGCGGCTGCGAGCCACCGAGGCGCTCGATATCTTCCGTGGCCTCCTCTTCGAGAATGTCCGCCACGTCGTCGGCGGTGATGATGCCGAGCAGCCGGTTCTCGCCATCGACCACGGGAAGTGCCAGAAGGTCGCGCTCGGTCAGGATGCGCGCCGCAAGTTCCTGGTCGGCTTCGACCGGGACGCTGACGACCTCGGGATTCATCAGCTCGCTGACCGGTGTTTCCGGCCGGCTTAGCACGAGGTTATGCAGCGACAGCACGCCGAGGAGTTTCTCGTCCCGATCGACGACATAGACATAGTTGACCGTTTCGGCCTGTGCCGCAACCTCGCGCAGGGCGGCGACCGTCTCGTCGGCGCGGAGATCGGGGAACACCGCCACGAACGCCGGGGTCATGATCCCTCCGGCGGTGTCCGGTGGATAGGCCATCAGGTCCCGGATCTCGGCCGCTTCGTCCGGGTCCATCTCGACCAGGATCGTTCCGGCCGCCGCCGGGTTGGATTGCTCGACCTCGGCGAAGATATCCGTCGCGTCGTCGGGATCGATCTGCTCCAGGATATCCGCGGCCTGCGCGGCCGACATGCGGGTCAGGATGTGGGCCGCGTCCCGGTCGTCCAACCGCGCGAGGAGCACCGCGAGTGACTCGTCACCGAGGAAGGTGAAGAGGCGGCTCAGCTCGATCGGTTCGAGATCCTCGAGCAGCGCGAGCGCGTCATCCTCCAGCATGCGATTGGCAAGCAGGCGCGCGCGCTCGACATCGCCCTCGGCTACCGCGGAGCGGATCGAGTCGAGCAGCGATTCGTCGGCCATGGTCAAGTCGATGTCGGTGGCGACATCGTTTTCGAGGTCAGGATGGGTCATGAGTTCAGCGATTCCGATGCGACAGCGTCAGGCCCGAGATCGGCGCCCGATCATCAGGACGTTGGCTGTCCCCGCTTCCGCGCGGAACGCACCA
>DASYVY010000038.1:0-6436 GCA_035936535.1 Thermomicrobiales bacterium
TCCGTACACAATTGGTACACATCGGCGCCTGCACGCCGGAAGGCCACCTTCAACAGGCGGCCGTTCCCCCTTCGTTGTGGGCTTTTCTTGGTACGCCCGGCAGGACTCGAACCTGCGGCCTCTTGCTCCGGAGGCAAGCGCTCTATCCGCTGAGCTACGGGCGCATGCAGGCGATGCCACGTTACTTCACCGCCATGAGCGGGACCAGGCCGATCCGTCGTTCGGCCGTGCGCCGACTAGTGTAGCACTACCAGGAGGGGGAGGGCCTAACCGACTCGCGCGCTCGGTCGCCGGTCCAGGTCACCAAGCCGATGAGGCTCAATCATCGCCGCAACGCAACCGGCCTCTCCGGTGGCTGGCCGCTGGTTCGTGACTGACGATTGAAAGCGGCTGCGACCACTGGAAAAGCAACCCTGGTCACCACGGAGCTGACGGCACGTCAACCGCTAATTTACCGGCGTGGATCCAGGCACTCTCGATGTCATGCGGGCGCAATGCCGCGCCTCTCCTCTGTTGCTGGATCCTGGCTTCTGCTGGCAAGTCCTCCAGAGTCGACCCCGCAAATCATCCCTCATATGACCGTCCAACTCCGCGAATAGGCGATGTTTTCGGCTGGTTTGGTCCGCAATCTGGGGAGACAGGCCATGCACAAACGAAGGCGGTGTGTCGCGTGCGGAAAGGGCCAGACGACTTGCTTTCCCTAGCAGGCTCCACTTTATGGATACTGTGCTGAAGTGAGCCAAGATGCGACGAAAAGTTCGAATATGTTCCGCCTCGGTGCCACCCCTCAGCTCACTGCGTGAGACGGGTGTCGCAGTAGTACCCACTCCCGAAAACCGCAGATAACCTCTGTAGCCGTCGTGCGAATACCAACTCGAAGCAAGGGAGCTTCGACGAAGAGGGGGTCCATGTCAGCCAACTCCGATCGCGTGTCATAGATCACTCGTGTGTCTCTGGATCGCCGCCGGCTTTTGCAGGGGGCCGCCGGTGTGGCGGGTGGCATCGCTGCCGGGGCCGCCGGTTCGGGAGCCGTTGCGGCGCAGGGGCAGCGGGAGTTGCGGTTCTGGAACCTGTTCGGCGGCGGTGACGCCGCCCACCTGCTGGAGATGCAGGAGAGCTTTCGGGCCAGTCATCCGGACATTGACCTGAAAGCGGTCACGCTGGCCTGGGGCCCGCCGTACTACACCAAGCTTGCGATGTCGATCGTTGGCGGCCGCCCGCCAGGTGTGATGGTGCTCCATGCCTCTCGCCTGCCGTCGTATGCCCCGGCGGACTTGCTGCAGCCGCTTGATCCGGCCCTGCTTATCCAGTACGGAATCGGGCCAGACAAATTTTTGCCGGAAGTCTGGGAGGGGATGCAGTTAGAGGGCCAAGCCTACGCTATCCCTCTCGATATCCATCCCTTTATCCTGTACTACAACATGGATATATGCCGTCAGGCGGGGCTCCTCGGCGCGGATGGCGCGCTGATTCCCGTGCGGGGCCCGGACGCGATATCGACATGTTCCAGCGCGCCAAGGCGGTGACGGGGAATCTCGGCCTCGCCTACAACACCCAGGGTGTCTCCCCGTGGCGACTCTTCTCCGGCCTCTACGCCCAGCTCGGCGGCACCATTATCTCCCCAGACGGTGAGAACCTGACTCTCGACGATGCCAAGGCCGTGCAGGCCCTTGAGTTCATGGCGGAACTTACGCTCGGGAGCGAGGTCGCCGCCCCGAATCAGGATGGCCCCGCCTCGGTCGCCTTCTTCAGCAATGCCCTCGCCGGTTTCCACTTTAATGGGGGATGGGAGGTCACGACCTTCGAGGAGCAGGGCCTGCCCTTCAGTGCCGTGCTCTTTCCCAATGTCTTTGGAACGAACGAGACATGGGCGGATTCGCATGTCTTTGTCCTTCCGAAGCAGCAAGAGGTTGACGAGGAGCGGCTGGACGCCTCGCTGCGGTTCATCAGCTTCATGCTTGAGAGCAGCCTGACCTGGGCCCGGGGCGGACACATTCCTTCATATCTCCCGGTGGCCCAAAGTCCCGAGTTTGCGGCCCTTGAACCGCAGTCCAACTATGCTGCAGCGGCCGAGCAGCCCGTCTATGATCCTCGGGCCTGGTTCAGTGGCGCTGCCGCACCCCTGCAGGAGGAGGCCGGCGCTGCGTTTGGCGCAGTCCTCAACGGGCAGATGAGCCCACAGGAGGGCATAGCCCAGTACCGGGCGGCGATGGTGGACCTACTTGATACCCCGGAGCCACTCTAGCGGTCTCATCCGTCACGCGGCGGTTGTCGCGCAGTGCACGGGAATACCGGTCCTGCTGTGCGGGTGAATACTGAGGCGACGGGACGGCGGCGCCACAAGGAAGGGGAGTGACCGAGGTGGCAAAGAGCTTGAGCACGCCGACGGTGAGGATGGCGCGCGACGATGTATCGACGCGCAGGACGGCACGAACAACGGGGTGGCGGGCGGACCTGGCCGGGCTCGGATTGGTGCTTCCGTTCCTGGTCGCCTATGGGCTCTTCCTGATCTGGCCGGCGATCCAGGGCTTCCGGATGAGCCTCTTCAACTGGAGGCTGACCGGCAGTGGCACCACGGATTTCATGGGCTTCACAAACTATCAGGAAACGCTGGAGGACCCGAACTTCTGGTCCTCGATCTGGCACACGATCCTGTTCACGTTGCTCAGCACGCCCCCTCTGGTCATCCTGTCGCTGTTCTTTGCGTTGCTTGCCAACCGCGTCGTCCCCGCCCGCTGGCTGTATCGGCTGGCCTTTTTCAGCCCCAATCTCCTGCCCTCGTCCGTCGTGGCCCTCATCTGGGTCTGGATGTACCAGCCCGGGTTCGGCCTGGTCAGCGGGTACCTGGTTCGATTGGGATTCAACGAAATCGGTTGGCTGAGCGACGCCGGTGTGGCCATGGTCTCGGTCGTGATCACCACGGTCTGGTGGACGATCGGGTTCAACTTCGTGCTCTACCTCGCCGGCCTGCAGGAGATCCCTCGTGACATCTACGAGGCTGCCGCACTCGATGGGGCGACCGATCTCGAACAGGAGCGGTCGATCACGCTGCCGCTGCTGGCACGGACGACGACGTTAATCCTTGTGCTTCAGGTCCTCGCGTCACTCAAGGTCTTCGACCAGATCTTCCTGATGACCAACGGCGGACCGAACTTCTCGACGCGTCCGGTTATCCAGTACATCTACGAGCAGGGCTTCAGCACGTACCGCGTAGGGTACGCATCTGCGATGTCGTACGCCTTCTTCCTGCTCATCCTGGTCGTCTCACTTGGTCAGTTTGGGTTGCTGAATCGTCGAAGGGGGCAAGCCGATGGCTAGTCAGGTTGGTCAGGTCGGCGCCGCTCCAGCGGCGGACCTCGATGTCGTTCGTGCGAACCCGGATGTATCGGCGGGTCCCAAAGCCCGCGGCGGACGCTTTGGCGATCGCATCGCCACCGGACTCCTGATCTTCTTTGCGGCACTCTGGTTTGTCCCGCTTGCCTGGCCCGTGGCGACGGCGCTCAAGCCAGAGGCGGAAACGACGACCATTCCGGTCGAGTGGGTGGCATCGTCGGTCAACCTGGAAGCATTCCGCTCGGTGCTGAGTGCCGGCAGCTTGCCGCGCTGGTATCTCAACAGCGCGCTCACGTCGCTCGCGATCACGGCGATCACGGTATTGCTGGCCAGCCTGGCGGCCTTCGGGTTTTCACGTGCCCGCTTCCGGGGACGCAACGTGCTCTTCTGGGTGGTGCCGGCCCAGATCCTGATCGTGCCCCTGTTCACGCAAATGCAGGCGTTCCGGATGGTCGACACCTACTGGGGCATCATCCTCCCCCAGGTGGCGTCACCGATCGCCGTCTTTATCTTCAAGCAGTTCTTCGACGGCATCCCGCGCGATCTGGAGGAGGCGGCGACCATCGACGGAGCGAGCCGGCTCAGGATCTACTGGCAGATCTGGATGCCCCTCGCCAGATCGGCGATCGCCGCCGTCTCAATCTTCACGTTCGTCGCCTCCTGGAACAACTTCCTCTGGCCCTTTATCGTGATCACCAACCCCGACATGATGACCCTTCCGGTCGGCCTGTCACAGGTCCAGACGGCGTATGGCGTTCGCTACGCGCAGATCATGGCGTCGGCCGTGCTCGGCGGCCTGCCGCTCCTGATCGTCTTCCTGTTCTTCCAGCGCCAGATCGTGCAGGGCATCGCCGGCACCGGGATCAAGGGGTGAGCTGCCGGGGCACTCCCTGTGCCAAACGGATGGCGAAGCGGCCCGCCAAACTTTGAGCTCGTTCCCGCTCCGACCTTCCGGCACGCAGGTGTAGCTGGCTGAAACTCGACCGTCGTGGGTCGGGGTGGGAGAGGCTCCGGCCCACAGCGATCCAATGCGGACGGGAAGCGGGCTTCACCCCCTCCGGTTTCGACCGATCACTTGATTGAACGAGCTTCAGCGCGGTGCGACTCACCGCATGGTGGACGGCAGGATGCCCAGTTCCGCGCGGTACTTGGCGACCGTCCGGCGAGCGATCCGGACGCCCTGCTGGAGGAGAAGCTCGCAGATGCGGCGATCCGTCAGCGGTTCGCCCTTGCGCGACTCCCGCTCGATCAGTTCCTTGATGATGTCCTTCGTGCTGAGCGAGGGCGTGAAAAAGTCGCTGAAGGGGATGACCTTGCGGTTCGGCAGCATCACATACTTGTTCGCCGTCGCTCGGCTGACAGTGGATTCATGGACGCCGACCTGCTGGGCGACGATGGCGCGGGTCAGCGGCCGAAGCTCGCGCACACCACCGCGCAAAAAGTTCTCCTGAAGCTCGCAGATGCACTGGCTGATCCGAAGCAGCGTGTCGCGACGCTGATGAATGTTAGACATAAACAATTTGGCCCGGTTGGTGTACTGCCGCACGTGCGTCTTGTCCTCGTCGGACGCTTCGGGCGCATGGGCCGCCGTCGCCTCGCTGGCCGCCGCCTGTTTCGCGGCGCTGCCGCCCCGACGGCGACCATACTGACCGGCCAGCTGCTCGTACATCGAATTCATCTTGAGATGGAAATACTTGCTGTCGATGATCTCGACCACAAGCTCGTCGTTCTTAATCAGGATCACGGCGTCCGGCGCGACGAAGCTGGAATCGGTCGGGCTCCGCCACGATTTCGCGGTCACGGACTGCAGGGGATAGGGGTTGAGCTGGTTCCGGATGAAATCCCGGGCGGCATCGATCTCATCGACGGAGATACCCAGATCCTTGGCGATCACGCCGTACTTGTGGGTTCCGAACTCGGTCAGATGGCTGTCGATGATCCGGACGACGGCATCCGGTACGTCCTGTCCCGAATGCTGGAGATACGCCGCCTGGAGAAGCAGGCACTCCTTGAGGTCATGAGCGCCGACCCCAATCGGGGCGACGTCCTGAACGACCTCGATCACGGCACGAATGTGTTCCACCGGGATGCAAAGCAACTCGGCGATCTCCTCCGGACTTACGGTGAGAAACCCGCGCTCGTCCAGTGACTCGACGATGTACTCGGCGATCGCGTATTCGGTCTCGTCGAGCAACGTCCGCGCGTCCGCCAGAATCTGGGCCGGAACCGGGGCATCCGACGCGATCAGGGCCATGGGGTCGAAGTCACCGGTGTCGTCGCGCGTAGCGACCGGTGTCGTCGTCTGGTCGGAATAATCATCGTACGCCTCAAGCGATTCGGTTGCTTCCACCGGCGTTTGCTTGGTGAGGCATGTGGGGCAGTACGAGCCGTCCAGGATGCTGTTGCAGACAGGGCAGGTCGGCCGTTCATCCATCTCCAGAGCGGGGTTCGCGTCCATCTCAGCGGCGATTACCTGCTGGAGTTCCTGCTGGGACAGGCTGAGGATGTAGTTCGCCTCGATCAGGCTGGGGGAGACCCAGGGGCGCATCTCCTGGCTGTATTCATATCCGGTTTCCATCCAGCTCAAGTCGGCTCTCCTTGATCGAAAAGGCTTCGCAGGCGCGGAGTGACGGAGGTCATGCCGGTTTTCGCCAGCCACGGCGCGGATAGTGCTCGATGCCCGTTGCGGCGATAGAGCTATGGGTGGACAGGCTTCCATCGCGAGGGAACTACCGCGACCGTGAGCTCAAGTTCGTGTGGTTGATGGCGTTTCCAGGGCCAGGGGTTGCACCGGCCGGGTCAACCCGGCTGGCAAAGCGGGCATGCGGCATCGGTTCCGTGCGCTGCGTGCTTGTCTCTATGTCCAGTATAGCGGCCCGACGACGGTGGTGGCAACAATCTTGCTGTAGGACATCGATCCAAGATGGTTGTCCTGGCAGCAGGCTTGCGTACGTTCACTCTTGACATTCCGCTCGCGCTGGTACTATAGCTACCGGTAGAGTTGGGCAGCAGCGGCTCCCTCTCCGGTTACCCAAACGCGTTCCCTCACTCGAACCCGCAACGTTCCGTTCGCAGAAAAGAGCGCGCACGCCATGTTTCAAGC
>DASYVY010000039.1:0-2870 GCA_035936535.1 Thermomicrobiales bacterium
GACTGGGCCCAGTGCTGAGTCAGGAGCGTACGGGCCGGCCCAATCGCCGGCCCTGGAGAACACCCTCATGAGCGTCGTCCCCGTTCACGGCAATCCAGCGATCGATCATGCCAGGAGCGCGCGAGCCAGGCGCTACGGGCGATCCGGCGTGTGGCTGCACGGGATGCGGGAAGTCGGCATCATCACCCTGGCGGCCTACATCTACTTCTTCGTTCGCGGCCTGATCGAGACCCGGGTCACCGACGCCATGGACAATGCCTGGTCGCTCGTCTCGCTGGAGCGGCGGCTGGGCCTGTTCCACGAGGCCACGATCCAGCGCTGGCTGCTCGATCGCGACTGGCTGGTGACGGTTGCCAACGCGATCTACATCTACGGCCATTGGCCGGTGGTGGCCGGGACGCTGGCCTGGTTGCTAGTTCGGTATCGCGCGCTGTTCCCGGTCTTCCGGTCGGCAATGCTGGTCTCCGGCGCGATCGGCATCGTCTTCTTCATCCTGTTCCCGATGGCGCCGCCACGCTTCCTTCCCGAGCTCGGGTTCGTCGATACCGTGATGTTGCGCTCGGAGGCCTATCGCGTGCTGCAACCGCCCTCGCTGACCAATCAGTACGCGGCAATGCCGAGCCTGCATGTCGGCTGGAATCTGCTGATGGGGATCGCTATCTTCCACGCCACCACCCACCGCGCCTGGAAGGTGTTCGCCGTGGTGATGCCCCTGCTGATGTACGTCGCCACGATCGTCACCGCCAATCACTACATCCTCGATGGCGTGGCCGGGTCAGTGGTCGCGCTAGCCGGGCTGGCGCTGGCCCGGAAGATGAGCGGCTCGGCCCGGGAGCAGACGGTGCCGACGGGCGCGCCGGCGATGTCCCCGCTCTACACCCTGCGACGATGACCGGCAGCGCCCGGCGTGTCCTGGTGGTCGAGGATGACGCCTCCATCTCGCGATTGCTCCAGATCGAGCTGGAGCACCGCGGGATGGAGGTGCACCTTGTGAGGGACGGTCTGGACACGCTGCCGGCGCTGGAGCGCGTCCGCCCGGATGTCGTGATCCTCGATATCCTGCTGCCCGGGATGGATGGCGAGCGGATCCTGCTGCGGATGCGCCAGGCGGGCTGGACGACGCCCGTGGTCATGCTCACCGCTCGCGACGCGGTGAGCGACAAGATCCGCAACCTCGGCGCCGGCGCCGACGACTGCCTGACCAAGCCCTTCAACATCGAGGAGCTGGTCGCCCGCATCGGCGCCGTGCTCCGCCGGGTGGAACCGGCGGAACGAATCCGCGTCGGGGGCCTCGAGATCGATTGCGCCTCCCGGCTGGTCCGCCGCGGTGGCGTGGACATCGAGCTGACGACTCGCGAGTACGACCTGTTGCTCCTGCTGGCGAGGCATGCCAACCAGGTCATGCCCAGGGCGACCTTGCTCGACCGGATTTGGGAGTCACCGGACATCGACCCGAACGTGCTGGATGTTTACATTGGGTACCTGCGGCGAAAGATCGATCGCCCGGGCTGGTCACCCCTGATCCGGACGACACGAGGCGTGGGTTTCTCGTTGCGCGACAGGTGAACCGTGCTCTCCCGAATGTCGATCCGCTGGCGGCTGATCCTCTTCCACGTGCTGACCATGCTCGGGATCGCCGCTGTCCTCATCTTTGGGCTCTTCGTCATCTTCGGCATTGCAGTCGCGAACTCCGTCGAGCAGCAGGCTGAAGCGAGGAGCAACGAGGCGGCCAGGATCGTCGAGTCCACCGGCACGCTGACGGCCGACAACCTCGCCGTCCTCAACCGGGACAACGTGATGATCTTTGCCCTCGATGGCGAGGGTCGGGTCGTCTCCCAGACCGGTTTCGGCCTGCAACTGGGCACGCAGCTTCCCCAGGGAGAATGGAGCCGAACGCTGATTCGCGGCGAGGGGCTGGAGGACGAGGTGCGTGGAGCGCTCGACCTCTGGGACGATCGCGCGATCTTTATCCACACTGAGACGGTCGGCGAGCCGGGCGGCGGTTCGGCCGACAATCCCGGCACGGGCTCATCTTCCCCGATCGCGTCCGTAGGCGCCGGCGTCAGCTACGACTGGGTCGGGCAAACCCAGTTCGAGTGGATCACGATCGCGCTTGCCGGCTTCGGGGTGGTGGCGTTTGTGCTGGTCACGATTGGCTCCTTCGTTTTGGTGCGGCACTCACTGGCACCGGTCCAGGCGATCGCGGAAACGGCGGCGGAGATCGGCGAGCACGATCTCTCGCGCCGGCTGCCGGTCCGGTCCGAACGGGACGAGCTCGGGAATCTCGCGGTCACCTTCAACGAGCTCCTGGCACGGCTCGACACCGCCTTCCGCGACCGCGAACGGACGCTTGAACAGCAGCGACGGTTTGTCGCCGATGCCAGCCATGAGCTGCGTACCCCCCTCACCTCCATCCTCGGCTATGCGCGGATGCTCCGTGCCTGGGGCCTGGAACGGCCGGAGGTGGCGCGGGAGGCGGTCGACTCCCTTGAGCGCGAGGCAGTCCGGATGGAGGCGCTCGTCAATGGGATGCTGCAGCTGACGCGGGGCGATGAGGGGGCGCCGCTCCTGCTCGAACCCCGTGATCTGGGCCAGCTCGTGCTGGACGCGATCGATCTCATCCTGGCCGCCAACCTCGACGAGGTGACGATCGATGCCAACCTGTCGAGTGGCCCGGAAAGGCCCGGCTCACCCGACCGCCCGGAAGGTATGGTCGCCACGGTCGATGCCAATCAGATCCATCGGGTGCTCATGATCCTGCTCGACAACGCCGTGAAGTTCTCCCCCCGTGGTGGCAGGGTGCAGGTGACGCTTGGGGCCGAACCGGATGCAGTCGAGATTTGCGTGACCGATACGGGCCCGGGCATCCC
>DASYVY010000040.1:0-3804 GCA_035936535.1 Thermomicrobiales bacterium
ACCACCAGCACACCGTCGGGTTCGAGCGGGACGTCCTCAGTGACGTGATCGACTTCTATCACGTTCGGACCGCCCTGCTCCAGGATGGAGAGCTTGTATTTGTCGATGTACCAGACGATGCCGAGGTGGAGGTCCAGCGGGAATGGCTGCTGATCCGGCTCCGCTCGGAGTGGACGGTCGCCGGCGCAACGTACCCGGCGGGGTCGCTCCTGGCGGCCAGGGCGGAGGACTACCTGGCTGGTCAGCGCGCGCTGACCGCGCTCTTCACGCCGGATGCCCGCACCTCGCTGGAGCGATGGAGCTGGACGCGACACCATCTCCTGCTCACCACCTTGCGCGATGTCGCGTCGAGGGTCGAGGTGCTCACCCCAGGTGCCGATGGCTGGTCCCGGCATGAGATGGAAGCGACCCCGGCGAATCAGACGATCGGCGCATCAGGGGTGGACGACGACGAGAGCGATGACTTCTGGCTCACCGCCACCGGCTTTCTCCAACCCACTACCCTGAAGCTCGGGACCGTCGGCGTCGACGCACTGGAGACCCTCAAGACATCGCCGTCGTTCTTCGACGAATCGGCATTCAGCGTGGAGCAACACTTCGCCACCTCGAAAGATGGCACCCGGGTGCCGTACTTCCAGATCGGGCCCAGGCACATCCGGGAAGATGGAAGCAATCCAACGCTCCTCACCGGCTACGGCGGGTTCGAGGTGTCGTTGACGCCGCAGTACGACGGTGCGGTTGGCCGGGCCTGGCTGGAACGGGGAGGAGTGCTCGCGATCGCCAACATCCGGGGCGGCGGGGAGTACGGCCCGGCCTGGCACCAGGCGGCGTTGCGCAACAACCGCCTCCGGGCCTACGAGGATTTTGCCGCGATTGCCCGGGACCTGATCGACCGCCGAGTCACGTCCCCTCGTCACCTCGGGTGTAGCGGCGGCAGCAACGGCGGGCTGCTGGTCGGCAACATGTTGACCCACTACCCTGAGCTGTTCGGCGCCATCGTCTGCCAGGTCCCCCTGCTCGACATGAAGCGGTACACGAAGATGTCCGCGGGGGCGTCCTGGATCGCCGAGTATGGTGATCCCGACGATCCGTCCGACTGGAAGTTCATCCAGATGTTCTCGCCCTACCACAACCTGCGCGAGAACATCGACTATCCTCCGGTGCTGTTCTACACGGCCACCAGCGATGACCGGGTTGGACCGGTGCAGGCCCGGAAGATGGCGGCCCGGATGCAGGCGCGAGAGATTCCCAACGTGCTGTTCTACGAGAACAGGGAAGGCGGTCACTCCGGATCGGCGGACAACGCGCAACGGGCGCACATGCTGGCGATGGGCATGGAGTTTCTCTGGAAGCATCTCCGGGACAGCAGATAGCAGTCTGTCCAAGGCTGACCGTCATTCAGAGCGGAGCGATGGGCCGCGTCCGCTCGATTGCGCAGCCATTGATGGGCCGTATCCACTCATAGACAATTGCGGAGCAATTGAGCGAATGCGGTCCATCGATCGCTGCGTGATCGCCTATGAGCAGATGCGGCCCATTCCTTTCGTCAGGATGACGGTCAGCCTTGGACAGGGCAGTCGGAATGCCGAGGAAGAGACATCCAGAGCGTGAGATGCCGTTGACATCGACGGAGGTATCCATCGCCTTACCAAAGGCTGGCACACCGGTCCCGCAGCCGGGTGTCTGTGGAGGAGAGGCGTGAACGTTGCCCGCGTCGTAAGGACGAGAGCCGCGAGACGATCCGATCACTGGCCACCGGCCACCGGTCACGTGACGTATCGACGCTCCCGCGTTAGGGGTATCATGAACGGCACCGTTCGTACGGATTCTGGATAGAGGGTTGGCGAACGCCGAGCGGTCCTTCGGCAGATCCACGGGCGGTCATACGAATCGACTCCAGATTGTGGGCGCTGCGATCCCTCGCCGTCGATTCCAGACCGCCCCTACAAGTGCCGCTGAGCCGAGCATTCGACCGGTTCCGGATACAGAGGAGAACCTGCCTTGGCTACGCCACCCGGGATCGCCCTGACGATGGTCACGCTCAACTCGCCGGAGCCGCCGGCGTTGGCACGCTTCTACTCCCGGCTCCTGGGTTGGCCCATCGACACCGAGGAGCCTGGCTGGGTCACGCTCCGGAACCCGGACGGGGGCATCGGGATGGGATTCCACGGCGAGGACATCTACGTCCGTCCCGTTTGGCCCGCCAAGCCTGGTGAGCAGCAGATGATGATGCATCTCGAGATCCGGGTCGACGATCTCGAGGTGGGCTGCGCCTTTGCCAGGGAGTGCGGGGCGGTCCTCGCAGACTACCAGCCCCAGGATGACGTCCGCGTGCACCTCGACCCGGACGGCCACCCGTTCTGCCTTTACCTCGGCTCCGACTGACCGCGGTTAGGCGCCCAGTGGCTCAAGCCAACAAGGGGCACTGTCGCGGAAGAAGGTCTGGAGGCTCATCTCTCTCGCTTGATGGTGCGTCAGACCCATACTGATCCTTGCTCCGCCCGGAGGCGCAAAGGCATGAACCAGATGCCAGGCCGCTCCGCTCGGAATGCATGTAATCCGGTTGTGTTACACCAGACAGGAGCGTGGTTCTCATGGGCGCAGTCCAGGCCCCGCGGACGAGCAGTCCGCTCGATGTCTTTTCGCACCAGGCGTTGCCACGCTGGGTCCGCTGCCGGCAGCGTTTGGACGACACCGATGTCGGGTCGATCGCCGACGCGGTCGGGCGGGAGTTCGCCCGTCCGGAGATCCGCGAGACGATCGCGCCCGGCGCCAGGGTCGTGCTTACCGCCGGCAGCCGTGGAATCGACCGGATCGCCGAGGTGCTCCGGTCGGCGGTCGACCAGGTGCGGTTGCTCGGCGGCGAGCCGTTCATCATCCCCGCGATGGGCTCCCACGGCGGGGCGACCGCCGATGGGCAGCTGGAGCTGATCGCCCATTACGGGATCACCGAGGCGACGATGGGCTGCCCGATCCGGGCGAGCATGGAGACGGTAGAGCTGGGTACGCTCGATGGGGGAGTGCCGGTCTGGATGGACCGGATCGCCCACGACGAGGCGGATGTGATCATCCCGGTCGGCCGGGTCAAGCCGCACACCGATTTCCGGGGCCCGGTCGAATCCGGGTTGATGAAGATGATCGCGATCGGGCTCGGCAAGCAGCATGGCGCAAGCTGGTTCCACAGCCAGGGGATTGGCACGTTCGGCGACCTGATCCCGAAGGTGGCGGAATTCACGCTGAGCAAGGTCAACATCCCGTTCGGGCTGGCGCTTGTCGAGAACGGTCTCAGCAAGATGAGCCTGATCGAGGCGGTTCCGGCCGCGCGGATCTTTGCCCGGGAGAGCGAGTTGCTCGAAATCGCGCGGGCGCGCATGGCAACCCTGCCGCCAGTTCCCGAGGTGGACGTGCTGATCGTCGACCAGATCGGCAAGGACATCAGTGGCGACGGCGCGGACCCGAACGTGATCCACCGGGATGTTGCCGGGGTGATCGACTTCACCGGTGCGGCGCCCGGAATCCAGCGCTATATCGTGCGGGACCTGACCGACGATACGGAGGGGAACGCGACCGGGATCGGCATGTTCGATTTCGCGCTGCGGCGGGCCGTCGACAAAATGGATCCGATTCCGACCTCCATGAACATGATCACCGCCAAGTCCCCGTAGGGGGCGCGCATCCCGATCACCGTCGACACAGACCGCCAGGCGCTGCAGCTGGCGATCGCCTCCGCGCTCAGGATGCGGGACGGCCAGGCGCGAATCCTCAGGATCGCTTCGACCAAGTCGCTGACGCACTTCCTGGCGT
>DASYVY010000041.1:0-3365 GCA_035936535.1 Thermomicrobiales bacterium
TCATTGGCCTGTTCGTGATGCAGTACTTCCACCAGGTGGTCGAGTTCGTCGGCGACATCGGCCGCCAGATCTAGTCGCTCTACAGCGCAGAGGCCCGCCGGCGGACAGCCTGGCCCTGATCCAACCCGTTGCGTAGTGGCCGGTCCAATAGACAGGTGCGAAGCACCTGAGCGGACGCGGCCCATTGTACCGACCCTCACGATATGGACGGCGTACCTTTCTGGGTCGACATGGAGTCGACCCGTACGGGCGGATTCCATGTCCGCCCCCCGTATTGTCGGGCTCCACTGTGGCGAACTCCGGTCAGGATTCCAGATGCTTTCCTCCCTTCCACTTCCGCTTTTCCATGTCGGAGGACCAGAACCTGGCGGTCCCCTGTACACGCACTGGATCCTCGATCCCCGGATCGCGGTCATGGTCGTTGCGATCACCGCGGCCTACCTGCTGGCGGTCGGGCCGCTGAACCGTCGCCGTCCCGGCGCGGAGCACCGTCCCGTCTCGTCCGCGCAGATCCAGTGGTTCCTGCTCGGCTCGTTCCTGCTCCTCGTCGCCCTTGGCCCGCCGATCGACGACTGGTCGCATTTCTTCTTCGTCAGCGCCCACATGGCCCAGCATCTACTGCTGATGTTCGTCGTGGTCCCGTGCTGGATCAAGGGGATTCCGGCGTGGATGTACGCCCCGATCGTCAAGCGGCCATGGTCCCGCTGGATGCTGCTCTGGCTGCCCCGGGCAGTTCCGGCCTTCCTGATCGTGACGATGATCATGGCCGTCTGGCACTTTCCGGTACTGTACGACGCGACGCTGGAAAACGAGGCACTGCACACGCTCCAGCACGCCTTTTTCCTTCTCGCTGGGTTCCTCTTCTTTTGGCCACTGATGAGTACAGTTCCCGAGACGCCTCAGCTCTCGCCACCGGTCAAGTGCGTCTATCTCTTCCTGAACACGATTCCGGCGGGCATCATCGGCGCCTCGATCACCTACGCCGGTCCAGGGCTCTATCCGCACTACGAGCAGGCGTCCGTGCGGCCATGGGGAATCGACCTCAAGACCGATCAGGAGATCGCCGGGTTGCTCATGTGGGTCGGCATGAACTCGCTGTTCCTGATCATGATCAGCATCATCTTCCTGACCTGGGCGAACCGCGAGGAGCACCAGGATCGTGACGCGGCCCGCGAGGCATCCCGCAACAAGCGGCGGGCGGCGGCTTCGCCGCCGGTGCACAGCGCACCGGGCACGGGATCCGGCTAGCGCATGCGTCAGCGAGGGAGGCGCGGCTCCCTTTCGGGATGTCGGACGACGACGGCGTGCCTGGCACCTGACAGCGAATTCGCGGAACCGGCGCACCCCACCCGCCGCGAACGGTGACACCGCTTTCGGGTGGCGCACAACATGCCAACGACAGGGTTAAAGTCAGATCGACGATTTCGCCCGCCGCATCATCCATGCAACGTCGCAACGTCGCAACGTCGCAACGTCGCTCCGGCGGGAGAACAGGGGACAGCAATGTCGGTTCCATTGCAGACGCCAACACCGGCCGACCGCGTCCTGATCCGGCTTGAGCAGGAGCGCAGGAACAGTGCGGAGGGAAGCGCTGCCGCCTGGGGCTTCCTGTGGGTCCTGTTCGGCTTCAAGATCGCGACGGTTGGAGTCATCTGGTGGGCGGCGGCGGGATCGGGAGAGGATCTCAGCGTCATCATGGCGACGACGTGGTACTGGATGGTGATCCCGATCGGGGCGTTGGCCGGCCCGCTCCTGATCCGCTGGCGGATGGTCAAGCTCCGCCGCCGGCGGGAAGCGCTCCGGCGCTCGGAGTGGATGATGGACGCGGCACCGGATACCGGCGCCCCGGCTCCACCTGCCACCCCCGCCCCTTCGGTTCCATGGGACCGCAGCCGGCCCAATCGCTAGACAAGGCGCGACTGCCGAAAGCGGCGGCACCGGGGGCTGGTGCCGGTGGACATTTCTCGCCGGGAATCGGAAACTTCCCGGGAGCGCAATCACCCGGAATCCGGAATCTGATACGCCGACGAACGCACTGAAGAGACGACGGGAGAATCCATGAGGCAGCGGCTCATCGATCCATTCATCATACCGATCGCGGTGATCCTGGTCACGGCGGGCGTGATCGTGCTGATGGGAGAGAGCCTGCTGAGGATCTTCCAGCCGGGGGATACCAAGGACCGCCTGGACCGCCCGGAGCTGTGGTTCGCGCTGGGGCTGTCGCTGCTGATCATCTTCGGCATGGGGTTCCTCGCGACCCGGCCGAAAGGCACCACCGGCATCCTCGAGAAGGAGGTCGCGATCGGTGACCGCCCGTTCTTCGCCGAGCCCCTGCCCCCGGTCGATGTCCGCGCTCGCAGCGGCCCGCTCGGCACCATCGCCGACATCGGCCCCGGATACACCCTCTATGCTCAGAACGGCGCGTTGGCGACCGTCAATGGCGTGCTGCCGGGGGGGACGGATTACGGCAAGCGCTTCGCCGGGTTCTTCTATGCCGCGGGCCTCTTCGGCGCCAGCCCGGAACTCTGGATCCCGTTCGAGGCGGTGATGTCCGTCTACCCGGAAACGCGATCCGCCTTCCTGGCGATCAAGGGCGACGAGACCGAGCACTTCGGCTGGAACGTCCCGCCCGAAAGCGTCCGCCGTGGTCCGCCGCGACGCCAGGACACGTTGTAGCTGCCCCGGCGCAACGGGCCGTCACCAGCACTCCTCGCCGGAAACGCCCACCGCCTTCCCGGCCCGCATCGCCGGAGTCTTGCCAGTCGAGTGACGCAATCTCGTAGGGGTCGACCTCGTGTCGACCCTGTGTGGCTGTGCCCGCGTGGTGGATCTTCCCAAGGACGCTGGACGCAGTAGGTTTACTTGGCGGTTCCGTCGAGCGAGTTGGTGACCGTGATATTGAGGCTGAGGTCGAGGAACGACTGAGCACCGCATTTGATTCCGAGTCCGCACCGGCCTCGACCTTCAGCGCGAACCAGGCGACGTCCAGGACATTCCTCGTACGCTGCGGGATGAAGAGGAAAACCCACGGCAGGAAGAGGCAGCCGTCAGTCCAGACGGAACCAAGGACCAACAGGCGTCCACAACCAAGATGGTGAAATCAGCACCGAAGAAGAAGTAGGTCTCACCAGACACACGATCACCCCGCCCAGTCACCTCTTGGGCGGGGGTTTTCGTGTGCTTACACTGAATCTGTCTTAGGGCTGCCGCCGACACGGAGCAGGAGGTCTTGCCGCACGCTATCTGGTGAAGGAATGTCGTTCGGATTGGCGCTGTAGTGAGCTCTTACGCGCTCGATGGCCTTCCCCTTGATCTTGGCAGATGTCTCCTGCGCGATCTTCTCGACCCGCGCCACACCATCATTC
>DASYVY010000042.1:0-2268 GCA_035936535.1 Thermomicrobiales bacterium
GCTCATCCGGCGACAGCACCTCGACGCGATCGCCGAATCTGAGGATGGATGAACATGCGTCATCGCGCGTCTCGAACAGGATCCGCACGCGACACCATCCATCCGGACCGGCCGGATCGACGCCTTCCAGTCTCGCCCAGCGAAGCCCGCCGGGAAGGGTTGCCGCTGTCCGCTCCCGGACGCGGAGCGTCACCGGGTAGCGCGGCAATCCCTGTTCGAGGCTGACCTTGGACGCCTCCCAGAACTCCCGAAGGTTGAAGTCCGCCGGGCGCTCGAAGCGTTCGGGAAGCACCTCCACGGACTGGATACGGGAGATCCGGTAGGTGCGTACCTGCCCGTCAACATCGCCGGCGAGGTACCAGGCGTGGCCCTTGGCGACAAGACCGAGCGGCGCGACCGTCCTCACCACGCATTCGCCACCGGAGCGTCGATAGGCGACGTTGACACGCCGGTCGGTGAAGAGCGCTTCCTTGAGTTCGAGGAGCCACGCGGTGGACTCGTGACGGGGTCGCCAGGTGCTCGTGTCGACGTGAATCCGGTCCTGGACAAAGGTCGCTTCGTTCCTGTGCACGGGCGGCAGGGCGGCCATCAACTTGAGCCAGGCCGCGTCCGCGGTCCCCGCGATGCCAAGATCGGCCAGGACGTGAGCCGGGGTAAGGACCGCAAGCGCACGCACCTCGGCCGTCGAAAGCCACTTCCTGCCGAGCCGGTACTCCTCCGGCAGCGACCAGCCACCAAGGCGGCCGCGCCGGGCGACAACCGGAATCCCTGAGATGGTCAGAGCGTCCATGTCCCGGAGGATCGTTCGCGGCGATACCTCGAGCCGCCGGGCGAGGTCGTCCGTCGATGTTTTTCCGTGGACTTGCAGCCAGAGCAGAATCGAAACAAGACGATCGGCGCGCATGGGCTGGCTCCTGGCATCACGTGGCGCTTTGCGCCGCTTCTCGACTCGGGCTGACACGGATGGGACGCTTTGCCCAATGGCTTCGCCATTGCCTATGCGGTCAGCCCCTGCATGGGTGTTGTGCTTTCCTCGGGGGGATTCTCGTCGCTGCGCTCCGTCGGAACGACAACCTCTTCCGGCTGATTCCCAGGCATCGCGAATGAAATCCCGACACAGGATGTCGTGGTTTGCCGCGAAGATGGGACGTGGCTATGCCGGTATGGTCCGACAGCCTTGTTGGATCCGAAGCGCCAGGGAGGTGTGACGTCATCTCGTAAGCGACTGTTTCGTTCGATCGCGGGTATAGAGCGGCGTGGTTCTTGGCGTGCCCCTGAAAGTCCGCATGGAGGTGTTGAGTTGTCCTCAGATCCAGACACGAGTCGAGTCGCGGAACCACAGGCATGTCGGCCCCATACGCCAGGTCCCGGCTATGGTGTCCCGGAGGACGATGAAAGCCTTCTGCCGTGGAGCCAGGTGAACGGAGAGCTGCGGGAGGCACGCAACTACTGGCTGGTGACCGTCGGCCGAACTGGTCGACCCCATGCCGTGCCGACCTGGGGCGTTTGGGTGAAGGGAATTTTCTACACGGAGGGGGGAGGCCGCAAGGTCCAAAACATGAGGGCGAATCCCGCGGTGGTGATTCATTTGGAGAGCGGCGCGGATGTCGTCATCGTGGAAGGCGAGGCCACGGAGATCACAGCACCCGAGCGGTCCCTCTTCGAGCACATCGACGCTGCCTACGCGGCCAAATACGAGTACAAGCCCAGCGACAACCTGTCCGGCCCCGACAACGTTCCATACCCCGAGGGTGGGCTGCTCGCCGTGCAACCCCGGGTTGTCTTCGCCCGGAGCCGGTTCCCCGAGGACGTGACCCGATTCAGCTTCGATCCCGATTGACCGACCCGCGCCGGCTGGCCGGGTCGCGGACCGCGTCCGCCAACGCGGAGCCAGAGCAGGATCACGACGAGGCGAACGGCGCGCAAGGCGTTGCACCTATTCATCGCCTGGATATCATTCCCGGCCGCTGACCCGTACACCAGAGGACCCGTCAGGCTGACGGGTCGCCCAGTCGATCCCTGGCACCCGTACGGCGTGGGGGCGTGCCGGGTTTCGGTCAACGTAGAAGGCTTCCCATGAGATTCGCATTCGTGACATCGTTCGGCAGCATCCATGACTACGTCGAAATGGCGCGGCAGGCAGAAGCGCACGGCTGGGATGGCATCTTCGTCTGGGACGGCATCAGCATCGAATCACGGGAGATCTTCGATCCCTGGGTCGCGTTGGGAGCGATGGCGACCGTGACCGAGCGCATCACGCTTGGCGCG
>DASYVY010000043.1:0-4867 GCA_035936535.1 Thermomicrobiales bacterium
GACTACGTTTGTTTCATCGGGTCCAATTTCATCCAGGAAGGGGCGCGGGCCGCCGAGTGGCTCGCCACGACCATGGGCGGGACCGCGACGATCATCGAACTCGAAGGCACGACCGGATCGTCTCCGGCGATCGATCGCCAAAAGGGATTCCGCGACTATCTGGCAGGCTCCTACGTGCCGGAGGACAACGGTGGCACCCCGGCGGCGGTTCCCTCCGGCGGATTCCCCAACATGCAGATCGTGGCCTCGCAAACCGGCGATTTCGCCCGCGACACGGGGCGGACGGTGTTCGAGACGCTTTACCAGGCGAATCCGACCGCCAATGCCGTCTACGCCCATAACGACGAGATGGCCCTCGGCGCGATCGCGGCGATCGAATCCGCCGGCAAGGTTCCGGGTACCGACATCATCGTCGTTTCCATCGATGGCTCGCGGGACGCCCTGCAGGCGATCATCGATGGCAAGCTCGGCGCGACCGTGGAATGCAACCCACGGTTCGGTCCCAAGGCCTTCGAGACGATGATGCAATACGCTAGCGGCGAGGAAATCCCGGTCACGATCATCAACCCGGACCGGTTCTTCGACGCCAGCAATGCGGCCGAGTTCATCGACGAGGCCTACTAGGCCGCCGAGACAGGGCCCGGCTCAACGTGACGGTGGAGGGATGGCGGCACAGGTGCGCGTATCTCCCTCCACCCTGTACATCCGTGCCCGCGTGGCGCATGTCCGGAGCCAGTCCACCCCCCTTGAGACACGGCGGAGTACCAGCGCATGGCGTCTCCCACCATTCCCGAGCCGCTGTTGCGGATGGATGACATCTCCAAGGCCTTTCCCGGTGTGATCGCCCTCGCGGGGGCGCATCTCACCGTGGGCCGTGGAGAGGTCCATGCCCTCGTCGGCCAGAATGGCGCCGGCAAATCGACGATGGTCAAGATCCTCACCGGTGCCTATCGCCGTGACAGCGGGCAGATCACCTTCGATGGTCAGCCGATCGACTTCCGCACTCCCCAGCAGGCCCAGACGCACGGGGTGAGCACGATCCATCAGGAGATCAATCTCGTCCCCTACCGCTCGGTCGCCGAGAACATCTTCATGGGGCGCGAGCCGCGCCGGTTCGGGCTCATCGACTGGCGCCGGATGAACCGGGACGCGAGCGGGGTGCTGGACCGGATGGGACTGCACCTCGATGTCACCCAACCCCTGATGCAGCTCAACATCGCCACCCAGCAGATGGTCGCGATCGCCCGGGCGGTCTCGTTCGACAGCAAGCTGGTCGTGATGGACGAGCCAACATCGTCGCTCGATGACCGGGAGGCTGCGACCCTGTTCGCGGTGATCCGCCAACTCAAGGCGAGCGGTGTCTCGGTCATCTTCATCTCGCACCGGCTGGACGAGCTGTACGAGGTCTGCGACCGCGTGACGATCATGCGTGACGGGCAGACCGTGGCCGAGCGCTCCATGCAGGAGATCACCAAGCTCGATCTGGTCGCCAGGATGCTTGGCAAGGAACCGGGCGAGGTCAGCCGGGAGGGACAGACCGCCTTCAGCGCCGACAAGCGCGTCGCCGATCGCGTGCTGCTCGATGCCCGCGGACTCAGGCGGGGGCGGGTGCTGCGGGATGCCAGCGTCCGCATCGGGGCCGGGGAGATCGTCGGGCTGGCAGGTCTCCTTGGCTCGGGCCGAACCGAAGTGGCGAGGGCGATCTTCGGTGCCGACACGCTGGACGGTGGCGAGATCCGGTTCGAGGGCAAGCTGGTCAACTTCCATTCCCCCGGCGAGGCGATCGCGGCCGGGATCGGGTTCTCCTCGGAGGACCGGAAGGGCGAGGGCATCATCCCGTACCTCTCGGTAGAGGAAAACCTGACCCTGGCGGCGCTGCCGACGCTGTCCCGGCGGGGGGTCGTTTCCCGGGAACAGCAGCGCGAGCTGGTGAACCGCTTTATCAAGGTACTGGGCATCCGGACATCGGGACCGGACCAGAAAATCCGCGAGCTCTCCGGCGGCAACCAGCAGAAGGTGTTGCTCGCGAGATGGCTTTGCCTCAATCCCAAGCTGCTCATCCTGGACGAGCCGACCCGGGGGATCGATGTCGGAGCGAAAGGGGAGATCCAAGGTCTGATCAACGCGCTGGCCGACGATGCCCTCGGCGTGCTGATGATCTCCTCCGAGATCGAGGAGCTGACGGAGGGAAGCGACCGGGTCGTCGTCCTTCGCGATGGCCGCAACGTCGCCGAGCTTTCCGGCGGCGCGATCACCCAGGACGCGATCATGACCGCCATGGCCCACGGTGACGATCAGCCCGCGCCTGCCGGAGACGACAGCCGGGTGCCGGCATGAGCGGCAGCTCGCGCCTGTCCAGCCCGGCACCCGGCATGCGCCGGATCGCGGCTCCAGCCTGGCTCACCGATGCGGGACAGACCTATGGCGCGCTGACCGCCCTGGTGGCGCTGTTCCTCTTCAATGCCCTGTTCACCGACCAGTTCCTGACGATGCAATCGCTCCGGGTGAATGTCAGCCAGGTTGCGACGATCATCATCGTCGGGACCGGCATGACGCTGGTGATCGCCACCGGGGGGATCGATCTCTCGGTGGGATCGCTGATGGCGATCAGTGGGGCAATCGCGCCGCTGATCTTCCTGAGCGAACGCGCGCCGTTCGACATCGCCTGGGTCGGGACAGGCTCGGCCCTGATCCTGCCGATCATCATCGCGGGCCTGTTCGGCCTGTTCAACGGGATCCTGGTGGCCTTTTTCCGCATCCAGCCGATCATCGCCACGCTCGTGCTGTTCATCGCCGGTCGGGGCATAGCGCAGGTCCTGACCAACGGATCGATCCAGACCTTTCGCAACCCCGAGTTCCAGTACATCGGTCTCGGGCGGCCATTCGGGATTCCGTTCCAGGCGTTCATCGCGGTCGCGGTGGTGATCGTGACCGCCTGGGTCGTCCGCTCGACCACGTTCGGGCGCTACCTGCTCGCGACCGGCGGCAACGAGCCGGCGGCGCGATTGGCTGGGGTACCGGTCGCGCGGATCAAGCTGACGGTCTACGTGGTTTCCGGTCTCCTGGCAGGGCTGGCGGGTCTGATCGTGATCTCGATCAACTCGTCCTCGGACGCAAATCTCGTCGGGCTCGACATGGAGCTGAACGCGATCGCCGCGGTCGCGGTCGGGGGAACGCCCCTGACCGGTGGCCGCGCGACCGTGGTCGGCACCATGATCGGCGCGCTGATCCTGCAACTGATCCGCACCACGCTGCTCTCGCACAACATCGCGGACGCGGTCGCGCAGGTGGTCACGGCCTCGGCGATCGTGCTGGCTGTGCTGATCCAGCGCGGGCGCGGACGATGAAGGGGTATCCGGAAAGCTGATGAACGTGGACGCAGGCGCGGCGAGCGAGATTCGCCAGGAACCGCAGAGCGCCCGCTGGGCGCGCGCAGCGAGCCTCCTGCAACGGCAGGGTGCGCTTGCCGTGCTGGTGGGGCTGATCCTGTTCGGCGTGCTCCGCTATGGCGAGAATTTCTACAGCGAGTACAACATCCAGGAGGTGCTGCGCTACAACGCCATGTACGGGCTGATCGCCCTCGGCATGACCTTCGTGATCATGACCGGCGGCATCGATCTCTCGGTCGGGGCGGTTGCCGCGCTGTCGAGTGTGGTGCTTGCCCTGCTGAGCCCGTACGGCGCATGGATCGCGATCGCAGGGGCGGTCCTGTCCGGCCTGGCCGTCGGGCTGATCAACGGCGGGTTGATCGCCCAGTTTCGGCTGCAGCCGTTTATCGTAACGCTGGCGATGCTGCTGGCGGCACGTGGCGCCGCGCTGATCCTGGCGGACAACACGAGTGTCTACGTCGATTTCGAGAGCGGGTTCATGGATCTCGACCGCTACCAGATCGGCCCGGTGCCGCTCCGGGTAGCGATCCTGATCGGCGCGTTCCTGCTGGGCTCGATCATGCTCAATTTCACGCGGTTCGGCCGGCACGTGCTGGCGCTCGGTGGCAATGAAGAGGCGGCCAGGCTCGCCGGATTGCCGATCAACCGCATCCTTCTCGGCGTGTATGCCATCAGCGGCGCCCTGGCGGGCCTGGCGGGCGTGCTGCTTGGCTGGCAGACGGCAACCGGCGCGCCGACGGAAGGGGTTGGCTGGGAGCTGTCCGCCATCGCGGCGGTGGTGATCGGCGGCACGTTGCTGACCGGGGGCATCGGGTCGGTCGGAACCACGCTGGTCGGGGTGATCCTTCTTGGCCTGATCTTCAACATGCTGAACTTCGAGAACGGCAAGGGTGTGATCAGCCTCAGCAGCTACTGGCAGACCGTGATTCGCGGCGCGATCCTGCTGACGGTCGTGCTGCTCCAGAACCGGCTCGCCCGGCGACGCCTCGTGGGCAGCACCTAGCACCGCCCGGCACGACCCATACTACGGATTCCGGATGACGGATGGGGGGATCCTGGGCGGTCCTCCAGCGGTAGCTCGGGCTGACACAAGGGATTACACGAGGTTCCACCGCGCAGATTGTCGCCGTGGGCCAACCGGGCGGACACAAGATCTGCCCCTGGGGATTCCGGAAGCCAGCAGGACGAGGGGGCATCCAGTATCGGCATGAGGCATGAGACAACCGCTCGTGCAAGGCAGCGAACCGGCCGGCATGCTGGCGCACCGCTCCCGCTCAGGGATGCAGACATCGGTGATGGAACGCTCGCAGTTGCGAGCGCGCCCATAGTTCAACCTCGTTGTTTTCGGCAGGCAAATCGATCACCCCGGCGAGAGGGCGAAGTTCGCGTGGAGCAACCACTCAGCTCACTTCTGATTCCAACGGCTCAGCTTCCGGCGGATTGGTAGTGCCGTGATTCGCGACGGAACAGCCAGAACG
>DASYVY010000044.1:0-3715 GCA_035936535.1 Thermomicrobiales bacterium
CTGACATCGATCAAGCAGGAGAAGAGGCCAGCAGTCGGCGTTGGCGCGTGCGTCCCAACCGCACATCACCGCGTGAGCTGATCGGGTGCCCGATCCGAAAGGCCGTGACCAGCGCAGAACCGGCTTCCCGGCGCCGGACACGTTCCTGCACAAAGAAGGAGCGGGACGAGCGAGCATGGCGAGGACTCAGAGGTGACGCACGGTGAAATCGCCCTTGTCATCTTCGTAATCACGGTGGCAACCTCTGTTGCCTTCGTTTCCAAGACAACCGCCCTGTTCAGCCACCTCGGCCTCGTCGACCAGCCAGGACCACGCCGCATTCACAAGACACCCGTGCCGCGCGGCCTTGGCGTCGCCATCTTCCTCGCGTTCCTTGTCGGGATCGGCGTCTCGTTCATGCTGCCCGTCGAGCGCCAGGCCCAGGAGACCGAGCGGATCCTGTTGATGGTGATCGGCAGCGCGATCATCGTCGGGGTGATGCTCGTCGATGACGCGATCAGTCTCGGACCAAAGACGAAGTTGATCTGGCAGGCCGTCGCGGCGGCCATAGTGGTCCTGCCGCGCTTTCGCGGGGAGACACACGGAATCACCATCGAACGATTCAACTCGCCGTTCGGGGGCACGATCTCCCTGCCGCTCCTGCTGGCTGTTGCCGTCACCTTCTTCTGGTTGATCGGCCTGATGAACGTGATGAACTGGGTTGATGGACTCGACGGGCTGTCCGGCTCGGTGACACTCGTCGCCTGCGCCGTCCTGTTCATCCACACCTTCTTCGGTCCGGACAAGATGCCGCAGTTCACCATCTCGTTGCTGCCACTAGCCCTCGGCGCCGCGATCATCGGCTTCCTGCCGTTCAACTGGCATCCGGCCAAGGTCATCATGGGTGATGCCGGCGCGATGTTCCTCGGGTTTGCGCTTGGCGTCATCTCCATCATCGGGGGAGCCAAGATCGCCACCGCCCTGCTGGTGATGGGCCTCCCGATCCTCGATGGTGTCTGGGTGATCGCCTACCGGTGGATGCATGGCCGCTCGCCGCTGTACGCGGACAAGGGGCACCTGCATCACCGCCTTCTGGACGGAGGACTGGGCCAGCGGACGATCGTCTTCTTCGTCGCTGGCGTGTCCGCAGTCGCTGGTGCGGCGGCGCTGCTCCTGCCGTCCCGGGAACTCAAGTTGCTCTCCCTGGTGCTGATCGGGCTCCTGTTGGTCGCGACGATAGCGATCCTCGCGAAGCGAACGCGGCGACTCAGCCGCTCCTGACGTGCGCGGCCAGTGGCCTTAGGGCAGCATCGCCCGGGCCCGGGCGATGGAGCCGGAGAGCGGCCCAGGATCGTGGGGTTACTGCAGCAGCAACTCAAACTTCAGGCGCTGGTCATCCGATCCCTGCCTGCGATCCAGCGTGCCAATGAGGACCGAGGCGATATGGAACACGTACTTGCCGAACACTGCTCCAAGGATGAACCCGCCAAGGCTCCCGACGGTGACGCCGGCGGTAAAGGTTATGGGTCCGCTGTTCCTGAACACGCGTGGAGGCCTCCTGGGAGCGTACATGCGCAGGCGACGACAATGGTGATGGAACGGGGAACGCCTGTCGCGGGCGAACCTGGCTCGACCTACTGGATCGAGAGAAGCAAGGGAGCTTCCGCCCAACGCTCCTCGAGGTCGTAGAAAGCCCGGAGCTCCTGGTCGAAGATGTGGACGATCACGTCCGCATAGTCCATGAGGATCCAGCCGGAAACCGGCTCGCCCTCGATCTTCCGCGGACGTACGTTCTGCTCGCCGAGATCCTCGATCAGCGCGCGGCTGATCGCCCGGAGTTGCCGTTCGTTCTCACCCGAGCATATGACAAAGAAGTCGGCAATGGTTGTGAGATCGTGAATGTCGATCACCCGGGTATCGGCTGCCGGCGTCTCGCTGATGACGTCGGCAATGGCGACCGCGAGCTCACGGCTCTTGAAAATTGGATCGTCCGACCCTGGAACTGGAGAATCTGTCACGCATTCCTCATTGAGCTCGCGGGCAACGAAGCTCCTGTGACGAGCCACGCCCGGCGGGCCTGGGTGCCGCGAGCCGCTTCATCCGTCGGCAGAGCGGCCGTTCCGGTAACGCATTCACCGGCATGTTCCAAAGGTGGGCCCGGCAGGGATCGAACCTGCGACCAAAGGGTTATGAGCCCCGTGCTCTACCGCTGAGCTACAGGCCCCGATCCAGATCAGTGTAGAATGCCGGGCCCGGTCGAACAACTGTACCGCACCGGCGACCGCTGCCGCTCATCATCCCGGCGGCACGTCGGAAGGGGAAGGCGCGCCTACCCGCCGACGACCACGCGTCCGGCATCAGGGTACCTGGATCAGGCGCACATTGCCCTAACCAACCGGCAGCCTCACAATATCCCGGGGACGCTCATCGACGGTGCATCGATGCCACCGGCGCTCCGGATCATGGCGTTCCATCTCTCCCCGCAGATGCCTCTGGAGACATGATGACTGGCACTCTCGAAACGACGGTGATCTCCCAACCCGATACGCATCCTCCATATCCCCGGACCGAGCGGCAGGCGGAGTTCATCGACCTCGGAAACCGGATGGCGAAGATCGCCGCCGAGCAGGCAGACGAGCACGACCGCAACAACACCTTTCCCCACGATACGTTCGACGCGCTTCGCGAGTCCGGCTACCTGAAACTCACCGTCCCGAAGGAATTCGGAGGACGCGGAGCCAACGCGCTGGAGCTCATGCTGGCCCAGGAACATCTGGCACGAGGAAGTGGAGCGGTCGCTCTCGGCGCAACGATGCACCTGGGGATCGTGGGAGGGCTCGCGGAGTCCCGATCCTGGCCGCCGGAGCTGCTCGAACGGTTTTTTCGCGAGGTAGTCGACGACGGCGCGCTCATCAACAGTGCCGCCAGCGAACCCGACCTCGGCAGCCCCAGCCGGGGCGGCGCTTTCCAGACGACCGCCGTGCGCGAGGGTGACTCGTGGAGAATCAACGGCCGCAAGACGTGGACGACGCTGTCGCCGGGGTTGTCCTATGCGCAGGTACAGCTGACGGTCGTAGAGGACAACGGAGAGCGAACCCGAGGCATCTTTCTCGTCCCGATGACAACTCCCGGCGTGCGCGTCGAGGACACCTGGGACAACGCCAGCATGCGTGCGTCCGGCAGCAACGATGTCGTGTTCGAGGATGTCATCGTCCCGGACGCGTACCGTCTGCCCACGCCGTCGGGGCCTCCCGGAGCACAGGCGAGTTCCTGGTCGCTGATCGGCAGCGCCGTGTATCTCGGGATCGCGCAGGCGGCCCGGGATTTCGCGGTGCAGTTCGCAAGGGAACGGGTGCCATCCGGGCTGGGCAGGCCGATCGCGGAGTTGGAGACGGTCCAGCACCGGGTGGCGAGGTTGGACATCCTCCTGTTGCAGGCGCGCTCGGTGCTGTATTCCACGGCGGAAGTCTGGCAGGACCATCCACACCTGCGCGAAGCGATCTCCTGGCAGTTCGCCGCAGCCAAGTACACCGTCACCAATCATGCGATCGAGATCACTGATGGAGCGCTGAGGGTCGTCGGATCGGCCGGACTCCAGAAGAAGTACCCGCTGGAGCGGTACTTCCGGGACGCACGCGCTGGTCTCGGAAACCCACCGATGGACGACGTGGCGCTGACGAGCATCGGCAAGCACGCGCTCGACGTCAGGTGACGCCGAGAGCCTATCCCCTAGCAT
>DASYVY010000045.1:0-2235 GCA_035936535.1 Thermomicrobiales bacterium
CGCGGTTCTCGCGAAAGGGTGCCCCCATGAAGATCACCGCTGTGGAAGCAGACGTACGGACCGAGCCGATCGTCGACCAGTTCGTCTGGCGGAGGGGACTGCCGGGCTCCGGAACCGTCAGCGAGACGATCGCGCTGACGATCCACACCGACGAGGGCATCTCGGGCGTTGCCCATGGCTCCCGCGGCGCCATCGTCAGGGACATCGTCGATCGGCGCATTCGGGACGAGCTGGTCGGCGCCGACCCCCTCATGAAGGAACACCTCTGGCACCGCATTTGGGAGATCGACCGGATCGAGGAGCTCCCGATCTATGGACTCGGCCTGGTCGATATCGCGTTGTGGGACCTCACGGCAAAGCTCGCGGGCCTGCCGCTCTACACGGTGATCGGAGGATACCGCGATCGCATTCCCGCCTACGCGAGCACCGTGACCTTCGCCACCACGGAGGAGTTCCTCGATGTCGCGGATCAGTGCCTGGCGGCCGGGTTCCGGGCGATCAAGCTCCACGCCTGGGGCGATGCGCGGCGGGACGCGGCACTCTGCCAGGCGCTTCGCGCCCACGTCGGTCCGGACATCGCGCTGATGTACGACGGCTCCGCCGGCTTCGACCTGATCGACGCGATCTGGCTTGGGCGCGCGCTCGGGGAAGCCGACTATCTCTGGTACGAGGAGCCGATGCGCGAGTTCAGCATCGGAGCTTACGCGCGCCTCCGCGAGAAGATCGACGTTCCCCTGCTGTCCGGCGAGACATCCGATGGCGCCCACTTCAACATCGCCGATTTCATCTCCGCCCGGGCCGCCGATCTCGTCCGCACCAGCACGCACTACAAGGGTGGCATCACCGGCGCCCTCCGCATCGCCCACCTCGCCGACGCCTACCACATGCGCGCCGAGGTCCACGGTGGCGGGCTCGCGAACCTTCACCTCGCCTGTGCCATTCCCAACACCACGTATTACGAATCGCTCGTAAGGACCAACCCGATCCGGGTTGAAGCTGGAATCGGGCCGGACGGCTGCATCAGCCCGCCCGATCATCCCGGGATCGGCTGGGAGGAGACATCTTGAGCGGGTTGACGATTACTTGCCGATGCAGAAGCGGCTGAAGATCTCGGCCAGCACCGCTTCGTCGACCTGCTCCCCCGTCACCTCGCCAACGGCGTGCAGCGCGGCGCGAACGGATGTGGCCAGCAGGTCCTGCGGGATGCCCGCCGCCCGCGCCTCCTGGGCGTCACGGATGTGCCGGAGTGCCCGGTCCACGGCCGCACGCTGTCGGGCCGAGATCAGGGCCGGTCGTGCCTCGCCCGCCGCCCCGCCCTCCAGCGCCGCCACCAGCGCCGTTTCCAGATCGGTCAACCCGGTCCCATCGACCGCCGAGATCTCGATCACGGGATACTCACCCAGCAGGGCAAGCACCGCACCATGGTCGGCCTGCGCGGGGAGATCGCGCTTGTTGCGCACGATCACCACCGGAGTGCGGGCATCCTCTGCCCGATTCGCGAGGGTGCGGGCGATCTCAAGATCCTGCTCCACTGGCGGAGACGATCCATCCAGCACGAACGCGATCGCGGCTGCAGTCGTCAGCGCCTGGCGGCTGCGCTCCACACCGATCCGCTCGACGACATCCTCGGACTCGACGATCCCGGCGGTGTCCAGCAGCGTGACCGGGATACCGGCGAGGTTGACCGTTTCCGCGATCACGTCCCGCGTCGTGCCCGCGACCGGCGTCACGATCGCCCGGTCGGACCGCAGCAACGCGTTGAGCAGGCTGCTCTTGCCGACGTTCGGGCGCCCCACGAGGGCGATCCGTGCCCCGTCCCGCAACAGCATGCCCGCCTTCGACCCGGCGACGACATCGGCGAGCGCGTCCCCGGCGGCAGCCAGACCGAGATCGATATCCTCCGAGTCGATCTCGTCATCCGGGAAATCGGCCGACGCATCGAGATAGGCGAGGAGGCCGATGAGTGCCGCGTTCGCCGGCGCGAGCCGCCGGGTCAGGTCCCCGGCGAGATCCGACACCGCCAGGCGCAGGCTCTCCGACGTGCGAGCACCGATCACGTTCAACACCGCCTCGGCCTGGGTGAGGTCCAGGCGGCCATTGAGGAATGCCCGCAACGTGAACTCTCCCGGTTCGGCCTGCCTGGCCCCCGCTTCCAGCGCAACCCGCAGCGTCTCCCGCAGCGGTACCGGGCCACCGTGGCAGGAGAGCTCGACGGTATCCTCCCGGGTGTAAGTG
>DASYVY010000046.1:0-3846 GCA_035936535.1 Thermomicrobiales bacterium
GTGCCCAACCACGCCCTGATCATCCACAGCCTGCTCCATGGGGATGACGACTTCCAGAAGTCCCTGATGATCGTCAATACGTCCGGTTGGGATACGGATTGCAACTCCGGGAACGTCGGCTGCATCCTCGGCATCAAGAACGGCCTGGCGGCGTTCGAAGGCGGCCCCGACTGGCGCGGCCCCGTCGCCGACCGCCTCTTCCTCGCGACCGCCGAAGGCGGCCGGGGCATCAGCGACGCCGTCACCGAAACCATCCATGTCGTCAACATCGGTCGGTCACTGGCCGGTCAGGACCCGCTCGCCCCGAAGCAGGGGGCACGGTTTCACTTCGACCTTCCTGGATCGGTTCAGGGGTTCCAGGCGGAAGATGGAGCGGTGACGGTCCAGAACGTGGCCGGCCACAGCGACCTTGGCGAACACAGCCTCGCGATCCACGTTAGGGGTGCCTCCGACCTTCCGGCACGCGTCTCGACGCCCACCTTCATCCCGCCCGAAGCCCGCACGATGCACTACACGCTGCTCGCCTCACCCACCCTGTACCCGGGGCAAACTGTTCGGGTGAGCGTCACCACCGACGCGGGCAACCCAGGGCCAATCTCGGTAAGCCTCTTCCTCCGGCATTACGACGGCTCCGACCGGCTTGTCCCGGTTACCGGACCCGACGCTGTGCTGGCGCCCGGCGATCCTCATGCATTCACGTGGCGCATCCCCGAGTTCGGCGGCCAGCCCATCGCCCAGGTCGGTCTCGAAGTCCGTTCGGACTCCGGTTCCAGCGCAACGCTGCACCTCGATTACCTGACATGGGAAGGGACGCCGGACATGCGGCTCGGGCGCCCGGAGGGCCGCGGCACGATGTGGCGACGCGCCTGGGTCAATGGAGTCGACCAGTTCGAGGGACGATGGCAAGAGCCCTACCGGATTGTTCAGAACCGTGGCACGGGCCTGCTGATCCAGGGCACGCAAGAGTGGACCGATTACCAGGTCAGCGCCCTGGTCACCGTCCACCTCGCGAAAGCGGCCGGGATCGCCGCTCGCGTCGGCGGCCTCTGTCGTTACTACGCGCTCCTGCTGTGTGACGACGGGAAGGCCCGGCTGATCAAGGCCCTTGACGGAGAGACCGTCCTTGGCGAGAGCGATTTTCCATGGGACGTCCGCCGTCCGTACCTTCTCGCAATCGCGGTGATGCACGACCGGATCGAGGCGAGCATCGATGGAACCCCGGTGTTCGATGTCCTGGACGGGGACCGCCCTCTGCTCACCGGAGGGATCGGCCTCATCTGCGAAGAGGGATGCCTCGCGAGCGAGGCGGTCACCGTCCGCCCGACGGGATAATACGGTGTCCGGATCGAGGGTTGGTGAATGCTGGGCGGACCTTCGCATGTCACGGGCGATCATACGAATCGACCAGCTGTGATCAGGAAGAGTTCGTGGCGGTCAATTCTAGATCGCCCCTACGGCCCATCAATCCCTGCGGGTCTGCCTATGAAGGATCTCCCGGCGAGGGGCGCATTCGCTAAATCCCTGCAGGATCACCTATGCAGTCGGTCTCCCGGTTCTTCCCGTGATGGGTCTTGGCACAGCACACGGGACATAGCGTGCTGGACAGACCACTCAGGAGGACAGGAAGCGTTGGCCAGACCATTCAGCGTCTTGTCGCGTCGTTGGTCCCCACTCGTTACCTCCCGGAACAGGGGAGGTCATCCGATGAGCTGCCGCATCAGCCAGATCGTGCCGACACCGGCGACCATCGCCAGGAACAGGTTGCCGGTGCGCCGCATGAGGACAGCCGTGGCGGCGAGCGCGAGCACCCCCGGAATCCCCTCCTCGACCGTGGCGGGGACGACGAGCGCAATCAACACGGCGCCCGGAAGGTAAGAGAGCCCCGCCTCGATCCGGGGCGAGATCGTCACCCTGCCCATCATCCAGTAGCCACCGGCCCGGGTAAGGTAGGTGACGAGCGCCATCAAGACGATCGCGAGCAAAGCCGTGGGGTGGATCGTCATGACGGTGTGGCCACATCGCCCGGCGCAGCGTCACCCCTGCTCAGCGTGCCACGCCACGCCCCGACCGCAAATCCGGCGATGCCACCGAGGAGCACGTACCACGTTCCGGGCAGCAGCCAGTATCCCCCCATCGCGCAGATCGCCGATGCCGACCAGGGCAGCAGGTCGAACCGGCCCCGGTAGCCACCGAACAGCATCGCCGCGAAGACCGTCGTGAACGCGAAGTCAAGCCCGATCACGGCCGGATCCCCAAGCTCGCCCCCGGCGAGGTGACCGACCACGACCGCCGGCAGCCAGGCGATCCCGACAGCCAGGTTGCAGCCGACGAAGAACCCGATATCCCGCTCTCCGTGGCGCCGCGCGTTCATCGCGATCGCCCAGCCTTCGTCGAACAGGATGTGCAGCAGCGGATACGCCTTACCAGGCGGCAGGGCCCCGATCCAGGGACGTACGGATGCACCGAGCAGCAGCAAGCGAAGGTTGATCAGGAGCACCGTCATCACGATCGAGAAGATCGGCAGCGGATACGACCACTGATCGAGCGCCGCCGTCTGCGCCGCGCCGGCGAACACGAACACGTTCATCAGGATGTTCTCGGACATCGTGACGCCGACCTGCCGGGCGAGGATCCCGAACACCACCCCGTAGGTGGCGACGCTGATGCCCATCGGCACCGTCGCCCGCAAACCCCGCCGGATGCCCTCGGCCGTCAGGAGCGCGGCTGGCCGGTGTTCGTTGGCGACTGCTGTGCTGCGCATGATCCTCTGTGAGATGGGAGGTAGAAAGATGGACCCGACTCCGCCGGACAGGTGGCATTCTCGCACAGCCGCCCGCACGCCAGGCGGCATGGATCCCGGTCGCGTCGAGCCGGTTGTCCCGAACGGCCATTCTCCGGCATGGATGACGGCTCCCAATGGTCGTTCGCCACATGCTCGCCACGCTTGTGCCAGCGATATGCACTGCGGCCGGACCACGGACCCGGGGAGCGCGTGACGAGTGGATCAAGCGGGCCAATCCACGGAGCGAAGCCGCCCGCGGTTCTTCCCACCGCCTCTCTCTGCCTGGCTGTCCCGCCTGTCCCGCCTGTCCCGCCTGTCCCGCCTCGGATGGTTTATAACGAAGCGCACCCCCTTCGGCCGGAGAACTGTCCGGATCGGGCGGTGCGCCGTTCACCATGCCAGGCAGGGGAACCCCGATGACCGAGACTTCCGTCAATGACGTGTCGATCAGCGACGAGCTCAAGCGGCACATCCGCGACATCGTCGACTTTCCGATCGCGGGCATCGTCTTCCGCGACATCACGACGCTCCTGTCGAACGCCACCATGTTCCGGAAGACGATCGATGCGATGGCGGCGCCCTTCCGGGAGATCGACAAGGTCGTCATAATCGAGAGCCGCGGCTTTATCCTCGGGACGCCGATCGCCTACGCACTCGGCGCCGGTGTCGTGCCGGTCCGCAAGGTGGGGCGTCTGCCGTTCGACACGTTCGCCGAGGAATACGCGCTGGAGTACGGCACGGCCACGCTCGAGGTTCACCAGGATGCGATCGATCCGGGAGAACGCATCCTGATCGTCGACGACCTGCTGGCGACGGGAGGCACGGTCGAAGCGACGATCAAGCTCGTCCGTCGCCTGGGAGGGGAGATCGTCGGCGTGAGCGTCCTCGCCGAGCTGACGGCCCTCAACGGCCGCGCCCGCACCGGCGATGTCGAGGTCCGCAGCCTCGTCACCTACGATTAGGCTCCTGGGTACCTGCGGTTCCTGGCTCTTCTGGCGAGGCTGCGCTTCGCGCGCGACGCGGTTGCGTGGATTCATCGTTATGCTCTGAATGACGGTGGCGAG
>DASYVY010000047.1:0-2937 GCA_035936535.1 Thermomicrobiales bacterium
ACCGCATCACGTCAACCCGATGCTGGCGTTGTCCGTCTTCGGTGGAGCGGCGTCGTCAAACGTCACGATCGAGCTCGGCCTGACCGGTCCCTCGCTCAGCAACGGCAACTCGTGTGCGGCCGGGATGATCGCCATCGGGGAGGCAGCGCGCCTGATCGCGGACGGACGCGTGCCGATCATGCTGGCGGGCGGCGCCGAAGCCCCGCTGGCGCCGCTGACCTTCGGTGCATTCGCGATGATTCGCGTGTTGAGCACCCGGAACGACGACCCAAAGACATCGAGCCGGCCGTTCGACGAGGGGCGCGACGGTTTCGTGATCGCCGAGGGTGCATGCGTTCTCGTCCTGGAATCGTTCGAGCATGCCGCGGCGCGCGGCGCCCACGTATACGCCGAGCTCGTAGGGTATGGCACTACCAGCGACGCCCATCACATGACCGCACCATACCCGGAGGGCACGCGTGCCGCCCGTGCGATGACCAGCGCACTGGAGAGCGCCAGGCTTGCGCCGGAAGCGATCGACTACGTGAACGCCCATGGCTCCTCGACGGTCCTGAACGATCCGACCGAATGCCGGGCGATCCGGATTGCGCTCGGGGAGCACGCGGACCGGGTTGCCGTCAGCGGGACCAAAGGGCTGCACGGTCACGCCCTCGGCGCGACCGGCGCAATGGAAACGGCGATCTGTGCCCTGGCGCTGGAGCGTGGGCATCTGCCGGGTACGGCCAACCTCGCGAACCTCGACCCCGCCTGCGATCTCGATGTGCTTCCCCCCGCCGGGCGTGACTGCCGGGCATCGCACGTGCTCTGCAATGCGTTCGGGTTTGGCGGCATCAATGCCAGCCTGGCGCTGAGCGCCGTCTGAGCCAGACTCGGTTCTGGCCGATCCGAGCATTGGACATGGGCGATAGCGGCAGTATCGGAGATACGCAAACGCTCTACCCTCCGCACCTGATCCGCGAACATGCAGGGATCGATCGCCCCGCCCGATCCCGGATAGAGGATCGGTGAACGCTGGGCCTTCCCCGGACATAGCGTTGCCAGATCACGGATCGGCGCAGGTCCGACCCCTCCGATGACTCGAAGGGAGGCGTGTCACCGGATTATGGATACCGGCCACCCCGGCCTTGCCGGTAGGGCTGCCATTAAGACGGAGTCCGAACGGCTCGTCATCGACCCGCGAGTTCGCACCGCAAGGCCGGCGGCTTCCCGGTCACCCCGCGATCGGAAACTGGTGCGCCCTACCGTTCCCGCATCTGCCGCACATAGGCCGTGACCCGGCGGTCCAGGTCCTCGGGATAGGTGAATCCCAGGGCCGCCGCCACCTCACGCGCGACTTGCCGGAAGAGGGCGATCGTCCGGAAGAGCGCCTCCCAGTTCTCCTCGATCCCCGCCCCGGCATAGGTCCCCTCCAGGTCGGTCCAGATCGCGGGCGGCAGGCGCCGCTTCAGCCCTTTGCCGAGTGCTCCGGCCGGAACCGACCAGCCGTGGTCACATTCCATCCGCCACTCCAGCATCGGGCGAAGGTAGACATGCTTCATGTCGTAGTCCAGGCACCATTTCGCGGGGAGCAATTCGTCCCGGAGGAGGGACTTCGCGACGTACGGCGCGTCAACGAAGAAGTCGTTGACGATCGCTCCATAGGTCGCCTCGTCCGGCGGAGCAGGGACGTAACCGGTATAGGTCGGTTTCCGGAGGCCGCCGGTCAGGCCGTCCTTGTCGAGCAGTACCCGATACCCGGCGTCCAGCTCAGTGGGCAGGGCTGGTGCACGGACGATCCACTCCATCTGCTCGGGTGGCCAGAGGGTGAAATCGATCTTCAACCCACTGGCGTACTGCGTGACAGCGCTCACCCGCTCGATGCCGGTGGCGGGGTCGGGATGGATGGGGTCCCAATAGTCCACGAGCACCTCGCCGAAGTCACCCAGCCAGCTCCGGTCGGATGCGAAGGGGCGGATGTCCGGCACCACGAGGATGACATCGTAATCGGAAAAGGCATCCACGACGGCATGCGGGATGGCGCGGGTGCTCGTCAGCAGCACCGCGCGAATCGCGTCCTTCCGGTCGGCCCACCGGACAAGGCGATGGGTGATGTCGTCCTCTCCCTGATCGAACATCACGCTCACGTGGCCGCGTACAGGCAGGCGACGCGGCCAACATCGCTCCGGGTGCGCCGATTCCGACACCTCTGGGGTAGGAAAGGCGACCATCGCCGCCGCCAGCGCATAGTCATCGGACATCTCCTGGTCATGTCGACATTCTGGCGCGGGAAGCCGAATCGGGACAGGTGGACACGCCGCGGCGAGACGCTTGAGATCTGCGGGTGAGACAGCCGGGACCTGATCGCCCCGCTCCTGGCACGAACGACCACCGGCTTCATGCCGGATCGGGCCGGACGGTAACACACATCATGGCTACGGCGTGGCGGGTGGTGAGAGATGGAACTGCACGTGCGGTGTGCAAGGCCATGTGGCAGGACGCGATCCAATCGCGTCCAGATGCCGTTGTACCAGGCATAAGGTCATCGCGAACCTGTTGTGATGCACCGACCACTGTCCGCACCTTGCGGACGGCGCGCCGACAGGTGGCAGGCATGAGCCCCGCCATCAGACAACCACAGGAGAACGCCCCAAGGTCTCTTTTCCTAACGCCCGCTCCGTGTCCGTACGCTTAGGACCCATCGGCCTCGCGAGCGCCCTCGCCTTCGGTGGCGCCTCGGCGCTTGCCGTCCATGAAGATCTCGGGTTTCCAGTCGCAATCCACGAGGGCACATGCGAAGAGCCAGGTGACGTCGTCGTGGAGCTCGACAACCTCGTCCGGCTTCCGGAGGATGCCCCGGCTGAGGGCGAGCGCGCCGGTGCCCCAGGTTCGCAGGTCGTTCACGGGCTGCCGGATGACGAGGAGCTCGACCTGACGGTCGATGACCTCTTTGCCGCCGAC
>DASYVY010000048.1:0-2482 GCA_035936535.1 Thermomicrobiales bacterium
GCTCCCCCGTCTCCGTCAGTTCCACCCCTCGGTAGCGCGTGTGCGTACCAGCCCCAGCTCGTGCAGACGCTTCACCATACTGGTGACGGACGGACTGGAGACATCGAGTGCCTCCGCCAGGTGCTGGGTCGTCACCGAGCCCGCCTCGTCCCGGAGGTGGTAGATCCCCTTGAGATAGTCCTGCATTGCTGGCGTGACCGCCGCCAGATCGTGGTGCGGAGCGGCATTCATGCGGTCACCACCAACCCGGTCGCATACATGACCGCGATCCCGATGGTGACGTCGCCAAACGTCCTCCACGTCATCTGCCCATAACGAGCTGTCCTCGCTTCTGCGACGCTATCACTACTGCTAAGGAAGACGATCTCCATGACAGACCTCACAGTTCTCGATCCGTCGCGAATCGGTGTGCCGCGCTTCGGCCACGCTCAGTGAGCACCAGCGTGTCTCCCGTGGCGCGTTTCACGAGGCCGTTGGCAATCGCGGCTCGAACAATTGCGCGCTCGGACCGCGGTGTCCAACGGAAGCGATCCCGAAGCACGCAAAGACCGGCCGTGCCGTGCTGCCCTTCAAGGTGGGTGATAAGCAGGCGCTGCCCGAACTCCCGCCGTAGTCTGGCAAGCTGGGCTAGCCGAGAAACTACGCCATGCCGGGGCGACAACACGAATGCGACCGCAAAGATCCCTCCGGCGACCGCCGCCATCGCGCCGGAGATCGACCCGTCGATCGATCGGGCCCACAAGTATCCTCCAACCGCTGAAGCGGCGCCGCATACAACAGACAGGCCGATCATGATCGGGAGCCGGTCCGTGAGGAGGTACGCTGTTGCCGGTGGCACAATCAGCATTGCGACAACAAGGATCGCTCCTACAATGTCAAACGACACGACCGTCGTCGCGGACACCATCGCCATCAGCGCATAGTGCATCACGACCGGCGAGAACCCGAGTGCCGCGGCCAGTCCGGGATCGAATGTCGCGAGCTTGAGTTCCTTGTAGAAGACCAGGATGAAGAGCAGATTGGCCACGGCCATGCTGCCGAGCACCCAGAGCGACTCGTAGCCGAGGTCATGGCCGAATAGTTCCAAGCGGCGGAGTGGCACGAAGGTGATCTCGCCGTACAGGACATGCTGCACATCGAGATGAAGTCCGCTCGGGAAACGCGACACGATGATCACCCCGATCGCGAACAGCGCGGGGAATACCAGACCGATCGCACCATCCTCGCGGATTCGCCCGGACCGATGCACGAGCTCGATCAGAAAGACGGTCAGCAACCCAACGATCGCCGCGCCCAAGATCATCAACGGAGCCGCTCGCGAATGCGTGATCGCAAACATGCCAACGATCCCGAGTATCACGGTATGGCTGATAGCGTCCCCAACCATGGACATCCGGCGCAACACCAGGAATGACCCGACCAGTGCACAGGCCGATGCCGTCAGGACACCGGTGAGGACGATGACCGCAGCGAAACTCAGGTTCATTTTCGTGTCTTCCTTCTATTGCCGAGAGTAGCCGGGGCGGGCTGACACCAGTCGGGAGCGGTCAGCGGCCGGTACTCCCGTGCCGTCGAGTTCCTGTTCCAGGCGAGCCAACGTCTCCGGCGGCAACACTCGCTCGATCTCATCCATTCCCAAGTGAACCCCCTCGGTCGAGACATCCATCTGATGGGCGAGATAGGTCTGCCATAGCCTCTCGCGCCGCTCCGCTTTAGTCGCGACCTCTCGCCCGGTTTGGGACAGCGTCCATCGATCTCCATCCTCACGTTTCACATAACCCTGGCGCGACAGTGACCGGAGCGTCCGGTGCAGAGTTCGAATGTCCTGTCACGTTCGGGTAGACAGCGCGGTGACCGGCACCGCTCCGCCTTGCGTCGCCCACTCCAACGCGCTCTCGAGCTTGCGCAGGTCGATGAGTAGACCAGACGAGACGTAACGCCGCCGCTGGCGGAATCGACGAATGCCAGCCCAAAGTACTCCACGTTCAGGGGCGAACAGGACGGAAATGGCCACGAACGTCGTGGCGACCAGGACGATTGCCGGACCCGTCGGCAGGCGAGCGATCTCACTGCTGAGGACAGAACCCGTGACACCAGCGACGCCGCCGAAACCGGCCGCCAAAAACACCATCATGCCAAGCCGGTTGGTCCATTGACGAGCGGCCAGCGCCGGCGCGATGAGCACAGACACCATCAGAATGACGCCAACCGCTTGTAACCCGATAACGACGGCGATTACGATCAGGGTCGTCAGTGCTACCGTCAGCCGAGTTGTTGGAAGCCCAAGACTGAACGCGAACTCGGGATCGAAGGAGAGGAGCTTGAACTCCTTGAACAGCACCGCGACGGCGGTCAACACGATAGCCCCGATGACCGTCATCGTCAGCACATCTTCACGGACTAGGCTGGCGGCTTGGCCGAACAGAAAACGGTCGAGACCACCCTGTCCGGCGATCCCGGCGTGCGCGATGTAGGTCAGGAG
>DASYVY010000049.1:0-12845 GCA_035936535.1 Thermomicrobiales bacterium
CGGGCGGGTACCGCGTTGGCGGAATCCCACTCGAGGATGTCGCTCGTGAGAGCGGAGATTCGATTGCCATGACGGCTCAGTGACAGCACGTCCCGGCTACGCTCGTTCACAAGCGTCGACACGGCCGTGCCTTCCTGAATCAGGCGATCGAGGCGGGGCACCATGAAGTTCAGGTACGCCCTTTCCCCATCGAGCAGGGACGTTTCTCCAGGCCCCGGCACAGGTCCCAACACGGGAGCGTCCTGAATCGCGCCGACCATTGTCACGACCGCGCCAAGGGCCAGGACCGCGATGAGCGACCATGTTCTGCTTCTCGACATCGGGATCCCTGTCTCCGGCGGCTCACCAATTCGCCCCAAGAGCCTGTCGCTCCCCGGCGACCTGCGACAAGACCAATGCTCGTTGTACCATCTGCGCGATGACATGACGGTTTTCGGCCACTGACCCTCTACTCGCGTGTGCCCGTCATATGTCACCGCGCTGGTGGTCGGTCACGGAATCCCTGGGACCGCGATTGTCGCTCGAAGGTTGATTCACGGAGCCGTTGCCTACCGTGAAGGAAGGAAAGCGTCATTTGAATGGCATCGTCGGGATGTTCGAGGATCTGGTCGACACGCCCTCCAGCATACTGATCGAGAACGTCCAGCCGCAGATCGACTGCGGACGGTATCCGGTCAAGCGGGAGGTCGGCGACGTCCTGGAGGTGTCAGCCGACATTTTCCGTGAGGGACACGACCAGCTCGCGGCACTGATCCTGTACAAATCGCGGGACGAGGACGCGTGGTCGGAGATGGAGATGGCCTTCACCGACAACGACCGCTGGTCCGCGGCCGTTTGCCTCGATCGCAACACCCGGTACCAGTACACGGTCCTGGCGTTCCCTGATGTCTACGGTTCGTGGGTGTACGAGATCCAGAAGAAGACCGGTGCCGACCTCGATGTGTCCAGTGAATTGATCGAGGGCATCGAGATCGTCGAAGAGACGCTTTCCCGAGCCGGGATCGGGGACGCGGCCATCATCAGCGAAGCTATCGCTGCGGCCCGTGACGCCACGGACCAGAAGCAAGCGGTCAGCCTGTTGACCAGTGATGCTGTGGTCGGGGCCGTCCACCGCAACCGGTCGAGAAGGGGCGCGGCAAGGCACGAGCCGGTCCTTGAGGTGGTGGTCGACAGGGTAGCCGCCCGATTCGCCGCCTGGTATTCGATGTTTCCACGCTCGGCCGGAACCGTTCCCCACCGCAGCGCGACCTTTCGAGATGTGGAAACACACCTGTCACGAATCGCCGGGATGGGGTTCAACGTCCTCTATTTCACACCGATTCATCCAATAGGGACGACCAATCGCAAGGGCAAGAACAATACGTTGACCGCCATGCCGGACGATCCAGGCGTCCCCTACGGCATCGGGAGCGATGAGGGCGGGCACGACGCGATCGAGCCGTCGCTAGGTACCCTGGACGACTTTCATCGGCTCGTGGCCAGGGCTTCCGAGCACGGAATCGAGATCGCCCTCGACATCGCGCTGCAGGCATCTCCGGACCACCCCTGGGCGAAGGAACATCCCGAGTGGTTCTATATCCGGCCGGACGGAACCATCAAGTACGCGGAGAATCCTCCAAAGAAGTATCAGGATATCTATCCGCTCAACTTCGACAACGAGGACTGGAAAAACCTTTGGCTGGAGATCCGACGGATCATCCAGTACTGGGTTGATCAGGGCGTCAAGACGTTTCGGGTCGACAATCCTCACACCAAGCCGACCATCTTTTGGGAGTGGCTGATCGCCGAGATCCAGGCCAACCATCCGGAGGTTGTCTTCCTGTCAGAAGCGTTCACTCGCCCGAAGGTGATGAAAGCCCTGGCGAAAGCCGGATTCACCCAAAGCTACACCTACTTCACATGGCGAAACTTCAAGCAGGAGCTGATGGACTACGGCACGGAACTCACCCAGACCGACACGAAGGAGTACCTCAGAGGGAACTTCTTCACCAACACGCACGACATTCTCCCGTACATCCTGCAGGAAGGCGGGCGACCGGCATTCCAGTTCAGGGTAGTTCTGGCCGCGACGATGTCGTCCGTCTTCGGGATCTACAGCGGCTTCGAGCTGTGCGAGGCGACTCCGGTTCCGGGTCGGGAGGAATACCTCAACTCGGAAAAGTACGAGTACAAGGTGTGGGACTGGGACCGGCCTGGAAACATCAGCGACTATATCGCTCGCATCAATGCCATCCGGAGGGAACATCCCGCCTTGCAGGAATACGAGAACCTTCGCTTCCATCACGCCAGTGACGACAACGTGCTGTGTTACAGCAAAGTGTCCCGCGATGGCAGCGATGTCATTGTCGTGGTCGTCAACCTTGATCCCTTTCACGCGCATGAGTCCGAGATCCGCCTGCCGCTGGATCAGTTTGGAATCGCCCAGGACGGTCAGTTTCGGGCGATCGAACTCCTGACCGACGAAACGTTCCTGTGGAGCGGATCCGAGCAGAGAGTCCTGCTCGACCCGCTGGTGAATCCCGCGATGATCTTCGAGATTCGGCCATGGATCCATCAGGACTACGCCGAGCCGTGTTACTAATGCGTCTGCTGAGTTCAGGAGCCAAAGGATGCTCCGGAGACTGACGTTCCCGGATGTTCCGTCGTGTTGTGTCGAGCGTGAGTAGTTCGGGAGGGCTGCATGTTGAACCGCGATGAGTTGTGGTTCAAGGACGCGGTTTTTTACGAGGCCCCTGTCAAGTCGTTTTACGATTCCTCGGGCGATGGCACGGGTGATTTCCACGGTATGGCCGAACGCCTGGAGCACATCCGGGATCTGGGCGTCGACTGCATCTGGCTTCTTCCGATGTACCCATCTCCGGGTCAGGATGACGGCTACGACATCTCCGATTTCTGCTCGGTCCATCCCGATTACGGCACGATCGACGATTTCAAGGAGTTCCTTGATACGGCCCATGCCAAGGGTTTGCGAGTTGTGGCCGATCTCGTGATGAACCACACCTCGGATCAGCACCCCTGGTTTCAGCAGGCTAGGTCCGATCCGGACTCCCCGTATCACAACTATTACGTGTGGTCGGACGATCCGACGCAGTACAGCGATGTGCGGATCATCTTCACCGACACGGAAGTCTCCAACTGGACCTATGACTACGTCGCCGGAAAGCACTTCTGGCACCGGTTCTTCAGTCATCAGCCGGATCTCAACTATGACAATCCCGACGTCCACCGTGAGATGCTCGACGTCTGCCGTTTCTGGCTGAATCTCGGGCTGGATGGGTTCCGGTGCGATGCGGTGCCGTACCTCTATGAACGCGAAGGCACGAACTGCGAGAACCTTCCGGAGACACACGCATTCCTCCGGACGTTGCGCAGCGTCATCGACGAGGAGTTCCCCGGCACGGTGTTGCTCGCGGAAGCCAACCAGTGGCCGAGCGACGTGGTCGAGTATTTCGGCACCGAGGAAGCGCCGGAGTTTCACATGGCCTTCCACTTCCCGTTGATGCCGCGCATGTTCATGGCGATGCGCCGGGAGCTCCGGACGCCGATCGTTGAGATCATGGAATCGACGCCCCAGATCGCCGAGCAGTTCCAATGGGCGATCTTCCTCCGGAACCACGACGAGCTGACGCTCGAGATGGTGACCGACGCCGAGCGGGACTACATGTACTTCGAGTACGCCAAGGATCCCCGGATGCGTATCAATCTCGGGATCCGGCGGAGATTGGCGCCGTTGCTCGACAACGGGCGCCGCCAGATCGAGATGATGAACTCCCTGTTGTTCTCGATGCCAGGCACGCCGGTACTGTATTACGGCGACGAGATCGGCATGGGCGACAACATTTACCTGGGGGATCGCAATGGCGTACGCACGCCCATGCAGTGGACGGGGGACCGTAACTCCGGCTTCAGCAGGGCAGACTGGGCCCGGCTGTACTCCCCGGTGATCATGGATCCGGTCTACGGCTATACCGCTGTCAATGTGGAAGCGCAAACGCGAACACCGACGTCGCTCTTGAACTGGATGAAGCGGATGATCGCGGTGCGCAAGCGCTACAAGGCGTTTGGGCGTGGAACAATCCGGTTCCTTCACCCGGAGAACCTCAAGGTCCTGGTGTACCTCCGTGAGTGGGACAGCGAGGTGCTGCTCTGCGTGGTCAATCTCAGCCGCTTCGTGCAATATGCGGAATTGGACCTAGGCGAGTTCGACGGCTGGCGGCCCGTGGAGTTGATCGGGGAGATCCGGTTCCCGCAGATCGGACAGCTTCCGTATTTCTTGACGCTGGGTCCTCACTCGTTCTACTGGTTCCGGCTCGAGCAGCATGCCGGCGATGGCTGATTGGGCCTTCCAGCGGGGAGGGCGGTCGGTGTGAACCGGCTTCGTGCGACATATCCTACAGAGCCCATGCTAGGCAAAGGGCCAATGCCCCGGTACTGGGAGGAACGTTGACGATCTCTGACATGGACCAGATGCGCGACTGGCTCATACGACAGCTCTGGTACGGCGACAAGTCGCGGGCGCTGGAACAGGTAGACGTGGATCACCTGATGGGTCTGGAGCTCGGCTCAGGGTCGATCTCCCTCATGCTGCTCACCTGTCACTACGGCGATGGCTCCACTTCCGCGTACTTTGCGCCGACCCAAGGGCAGGGAGCGGCACGGAGCGGGGGCGGTGCGGCGGATGTGCAGGACGCATTCTCCAGCACTGAATTCCTCGGCTGGCTGTACTCCGGCTTCCATGACGGACGCAGTCTCGCAGCGTCCGGTGGTCGCTCCATGCGCTGGATTGCGGGTGCGGGATCATCGCCTTTGCCCGGCGAGACGCCATCCGCCCGGCTCCTTCAGGGTGAGCAGAGCAACACCTCGGTGCGCTTCGGTGATACCGCGATCCTCAAGGTATTCCGCAAGGTCCAGTCGGGGACCAACCCCGATCCCGAAATCCTTCGGTTTCTCAGCGGTCACACGGCATACCGCCACGCGCCAGCAGACCTGGGAACGATCGAACTCCATGCCGCCGGATCCTCCGAGCCGGTCGTCATCGCAGCCATGCAAGGGTTCGTTCCCAACCGTGGGGATGCGTGGGGCTGGTTGCTCGGCGCCCTCCGGTCGCGGCGTGAAAAGAGGCCCGGGCTCTTGGACCAGATCGCCTTGCTAGCCCAACGCACCGGCGATCTTCACCTTGCGCTTGCGACGCCATCCGCTGATCCCGCATTTTCGGTAGAGCGTATCGGCGCACGATACCGGAAACGACTCCACGAGCGGGTCGATATCGAGCTCCATTGGACGATGGACGCCGTGCTTGCCGCGAATCTGCGTAGCGGAGCACAGCTCTCCGATCTCCGGGATCGCCTTGCTACGGTGCTCGCTCAGCATGAGGTGCTCGATGGGCTGCCGCTGTTCCGGGTCCATGGCGATTATCACCTTGGTCAGGTGCTGAGGACGGATCGGGACTTCATCATCATCGACTTCGAAGGCGAACCCTCCCGGTCCTTCGAGGAGCGGCGGGAAAAGGCATCGCCGCTCAAGGACGTGGCGGGCATGGTGCGTTCCCTGGACTATGCGTTCGCGTCGGCCCGGGCACAAAGCCCGGAACGGAAAGATGGACCGCCCCTTGCAGGCCTGACCGACCTGGCGCAGGAGGCACAGCAGGTCTACATCGCGGCCTACGTGGGGTCGGTCACCCGGGAAAATGGAACGATGATCCCCCCCGATGCCGGGAAGTTCTCGACGGCTCTCTCCATCTACCTAATCGAGAAGGCGCTGTACGAGGTTCGGTACGAGCTCGACAATCGGCCGGATTGGACCGAGATCCCGCTTCAGGCACTCGAGGCCCTGGTGGCGACATGACCGGGAGGGGCAGGCCGCCTCTGGGCACGCCCATGGTGCCGCCGATCCTAACCCGGTGTGGCTCGGCGCTGGAAATGCGGTGGTAGAGTGGGCGCATGATGCAACCCCTGCTGCTCGACGCGCTGCTCATCCTGATCATCATCATGCTGATTCCCATCGGCGTTCACCGAGGGGGGCTGCGCGAAGCATGCACCGCCGGCGGACTGCTGCTGGGTATGCATCTCGTCGATCAGTGGGCCACCACCTGGGGTAACTCGCTGTCCAACGTCGTAGGAATCGTCCCGAGCGTGACAACGTTCATCGTGGCGATTCTGGTCCTTCTGCTGACGACCGGGTTCGTTGGATACGGTGCGACGGCGGCCTTTGCGTCCTCTCCGCGTGCGGGTGGCCGCATGTACGGTGCAATCCTTGCGTTTCTCGTCGGCGCCGTCTTCCTCGGAAGCGTGATCGACTATGTCGGTCGCTTTCTATACGAAGGAGAAACACCTGACATCATCCGTCAGGGCTACATCTCCCGGCTGCTTTCAGTGGGGATCGGCTGGGTGTTGCTCTTCGCGGCTCTGGTCGTGGTGTTGGCTACGCTCTTCGGCATGGTCGTACGGGAGCGTGATGCCGACGAAATCGTCATGCCAATTGCCCGTGCTCCCGTGACCGCGCCGAGCGCCCGATTGCCCGAAAGTGCTCTCGCCTCCGACGCTGAGAAGCTCGAGCCGCCGCCCCCGGAACCTCGCAAGGTAGCCGCCGACGAGGTGCAGCGGACCGCGCCGATCCGGATACGGGAAGTGCGGCACTGGGACGAGCCGCAGGATCACGACACGCGAGCCCCCGGGCCTTCATGGAACCAGACCTGGCCGCAGGCTGGCCGTGGGCCTGTGCAACGGACCCGTCGTCCGGAACACACACGGCGCCAGGTACGGCGGTCGCCGTTGCCCAATACCAGCCACCAGGAGTCGCAGACTGATGACGACGATACCACCGTACTCCGTGACTGGCTGGCGGAAGGCGGTCAGGGTGGCGAACCCAATGATCACGGCTCCGGGAAGCACCGGAACGAGCGGCACTGAATAGCATTAGGCAGCTCAGGCGGAAACAATTGACTGTCGCCATCCCGGAAGCGTTACGCCCGCCGGCGAGAGTCGAAACTCGGCCACATCCTCCGGAAAGATGCGCACCAGCGACCGGGTGTCCTGATGCGATCCGCTGTCTCCAGCCTGCTTAATTTCCTGGTCGCGGGCAACCCCGGCATTGATTCCGATTGCGGGTGTCGCGAGATACCGCGCGCATCCGTCGATGCTTCCAGTTGGAGCGATCACCATGGCGACCGACGGCCGAGCGAGGCGAGACAGGCTCTCGAGGTCCGAGCCAATGGCGACCGCAATCGGGCCTAGACTGATGGTCACGATACCGGCGCCCGTCAACGTCCCTCCTGTTCGGTCATTGAGCAAGTTCCCGGCCGGAAATCCAGCAGATGACGTCGAGAGGTGCACATCCCTCGGCAGATACACGGTGTGATCCGTTAAGGACGGGGATGTCCAGGCGTCGGTATCGGCGGCTGACAGTATGGTGCGTTGAACCTGCCACCTTTGATGGAATCCTGGCGGAAGAACTCGCAAGCATGCCGCGGAGCCGATGACGACGTCGATTCGCTGACGCATCGCGCTCATGAGCATTGGAATGCTCTGCACGCCCTCGGCCGTCATGTCCCCGACAAGGATCAGCACGCGGGCGCGTGCCGCCAAAAGATCGGCGGTCTGCCAAGAGTCGTCGCCGCCGACAAGGAGCCGCGGTTGGCTCCGGGAGATGGACGCGGCCACCGCGCTGCTTCCCAGGGCTGTGGCGAGCACGGTGCCGCAGAACGCTCGACGGCTCAACGGTTGAACCGGTTCGTTCCAGGGCGGGCTCATGATTCGGTCGCGCCAGCGACGGCGAGGCTTTCGACTTCAAGGGGCGTTAGTCGGGTTCGGGTCCTGATTATGGTTATGTGCGACGGCAAAAATGTACGGAGGTTGTGTTCCGTTTCCTCGATGCGGTCCTGAAGGGGAATTACGTACTGCACAGGCCCAGCCCCGCTGGTGCCAACAGCCAGGCTGTCAATGCGTTCAAGGGTTTCGCGAAGCGCTCCAAGCTCGGGGTTAAGGTTGAACAGTGGGCGATCGAACGCATTAGCCAGCAAATCCCGGCAAGGTACGTTCGACCCCTTCAGCAAGGACGCGGCAGTATCGATTCGACTGCCGCCGGAGAAATCTCGCTCTTCAAGGCTCGCGTACAGGGAACGTGTCTTGTTGGGGATCGTCACGCCCGGGTCGATCAGGAACACCTCGAACGGCACTGGGTCGAGTGGTGTCAGGTCCGTTCCGGTCCCGGTACTGAGTGCGAGGGGCGAGCCGAGAAAGAACGGCACGTCGCTTCCGAGTCCTGCCGCGAGCGACAGGAGGTCGGCATGCGACACTGGGGCGTCTGTCAGGCAGTTGAGGGCGTAGATCGTGGCCGCGGCATCGGTGCTCGCTCCTCCAAGACCGGCTGCCAGGGGGACCCGTTTGGTGACGGAAATGACTGCCCGGACATCGATGCCGCTGGTGGTGGCGAAGGCGTCGACGGCCCGCGCAATCAGGTTCGTGTCGCGGGCAACACCCGGCACATCGCGAACGGTCGTGTTGGAAGCGCTGGTGATGAGCACGTCATCGCCGAAGTCGAGCATTGCCATGAGGGTTCGAATTTCGTGAAGCCCATCTTCCCGCCTGCCGAGGATTTCCAGCCCCAGGTTCACTTTCGCGGGAGCCCGAATCGCGATCGGCCCGGCGTTGCGTGCGCTCATGCCAGCATCCTTGCTGCGAGCAGAATCCACTCGTCGACGGTCATGGTTTCCGGACGACGCATCGGATCGATGCCGGCCTCGACGAGCACGGATTCCACATCGGCCTTTGGCATGTTCAGACCTTGGGCGAGACCATTGGCGATCGTCTTTCGCTTTCGCTGGAACGCAATCGTCGCCAGTCCGAACAACATATCCCATTGAGTCTTCAAGAGTGGCCGATCTGCCAACACACGCATTGCCACAACTGCGGATTCCACCTTGGGAGGCGGCAGGAACACATCCGGCGGCACGACGAAGGCAATCTCCGGATCCGTGTAGAGCTGGCAGGCGAGAGCGAGCAAGGACATGTCAGGCGGCGCGGCAGTCATGCGCTCCGCCACCTCTCGCTGGACCATGACGTACAGTGCGAACGGCGGCGACGTCGATTCGAGGAAATGGCGGATGATGACCGTCGCCACACTGTATGGCAGGTTGGCCACGACAATGTAGGGGCGGTCGCCAACGTAACGATCGATCTCGATGTAACGAGCATCCCGCTCGACAAGGGTAAGCCGGTTACACCCCGCGAGATCGTCCTCCAGAAAACGTTTGAGCTCCTTGTCAAGCTCGACTGCGATCACTGTGGCACCCCTGGCGAGCAGCTCCCGGGTAAGGATGCCCATTCCCGGCCCAATCTCCATGACGAGATCGGCTTCGCCCACCTCCGCCACTTCGGCGATACGCCGAACAATGGACGGCTCGACGAGAAAGTTCTGGCCCATCGCCCTGGTTGGCCGGATGCCGCGCTCGCGGAGGATTGCCTGCCACTCCCTGCGCTGTCGCGTGCGAATGCCTGGACCCGTTTCTGGGTTCACTCCCGAATCGGACATGGGGTAGTGCATCCTGCGTCGTGGCGCTCGTTCACGTTCCACCTTGGGGGCCCGGGTGCCCGCCAGTAATGCCATTGCAGCGCACTCCCCGGCACCTTGATCCTGAAGCGGTCGCGGTACAGCGGAAGGGCTTCCGGAACAGGTCGCTCCGGTGGCTCCCGGCCCCTGAGAGCCCGTGCACGCATGCTGAGGTGACCGCGACAGCGTGAACCGAGGGCCCGCTCCTGACGAGTACACTCTCCGGGGTGTTTGCGTCGAGCATGCGCTTAACCATATACATACTGGAGTGCCGAGGATGACAATGCAACGTTCCGCGGATGAGGCAAAGCAGGCGGGTGTCACGTATCATCTTGTGCCCTCGACCGTCTGGGATGCTCGGAAGTCAGAGCCGCAGTACGTGCCTGAGGCATACGATGTCGACGGCTTCATTCATTGCACGAATGGTCTCGATCAGCTTCTCGAGGTCGCCAACATGTTCTACAAGACCGATAGTCGACCGTATACCGTCCTTGTGCTTCACGTCGCGGACATCATGTCACCGGTGCGGTACGACGACGCCGACGAAATCTTCCCGCACATCTACGGTCCGCTCAATACCAGCGCCGTGCGCGGACAGCTGACCGTCGATCGTGCGAGCGATGGGACCTTCATTGGCTTCAGACACTCCCCCCGTTAGCCCGTTTGGCGGGGGACATCCTGTCCTGACGCCAAGTGCCGGAGATTCCGTGCCATATTTCCTGACCAGTCGTTGCCCTATTGATGTTTAGCCGCATAGGCACATTGGCGTGCCGTTTTCGTTTCCTCGTCATCGCGATCTGGGCCGCCGTAATCCTCGGGTCCCTGCCATTCCTCATCGGAATCGAGGACTCGCTCAAGGTCGGAGGGTTCAGCTCCAGGACCTCGGAGGGGTCCCGCGCGCTGAGTCTTCTGGAGAGCGAACTCGGATACAGCCCTTCATCGTTTGTGCTGATCTACCAAAGCGAGCGACTAGAGGCATCCGACCCGGAGTTCCTCGCTCAGGTCGAACGCTCCGTGGAGGACGTGCGCGCGCTGCCGTTCGTGGAGGATGTCTTACTCCCGACCCTCGACGAGACGCTCATAGCGTCAAGTGGCCGGGCTGCCTACGCTATCGTCGGCATCGATCTGCCTCCGGAGGAAGCCCAACGCTACGTTGACGCGTTCCAGGATGCGATACGGGAACAGCCCGATCTCACCATCATCTTGGCGGGAGCTCCCGCGTTCTACGCGGATATTGAAACCGCCAGCCAACGAGACCTTCGGCGCGCGGAGCTGATTGCCCTGCCGTTCGCCTTGATCGCACTCCTGTTCGTCTTCGGCTCCGTGGCGGCGGCGGTGGTGCCACTGGTGATCGGCTGCGCGAGCGTTGCCGTCATCCTGTTGACGATCCGAGGGGTCGCACAATTCGCCGACATCAGCATATTCGCGCTGAACCTGGCGACGATGCTCGGCCTCGGCCTGGCAGTAGATTACTGCCTGTTCGTGACCAGCCGGTTTCGGGAAGAGCGAATCTCCGGCGCCGGAAGCACAGACGACGCCGTGGTGGTGGCGGTGAGCCGGGCGGGAAGGGCCGTGTTCTTCTCCGGAACGAGCGTGCTGATCGGCCTTGCCGGGCTGACGCTGTTTCCACTGATGTTCCTGCGGTCCGTGGGCATCGCTGGTGTGATCGTCGTCGCCATTTCCACGATCGCGGCGCTGACGCTGTTGCCCGCGGTGCTGTCCCTGATCGGCGACAGGATCGAACGGTTCCCGATCGGCCCGTTGGCGCGGCGATCGACAGACGTCATGTCGGATCATGGTTTCTGGCATGGACTCGCGGAACGGGTCATGAAGCGGCCGGTGATCGTCGCGGTCCTGACCGCCGGGCTGCTGGCTGCGCTGGGTCTCCCGTTCCTGAACGCCAACATCTCCTCTCCCGACGCGACGATCCTGCCCCGGGACCTGCCAAGTCGGCAGGGTTTCGACATCATCGCCAGCGAGTACAGCGGCGGCGAAATCTCCCCATTCGTGATCGCGCTCCAGAGCCGAACGTCGATGTTCGAGCCGGCGAATCTGCGGACCGTGAACTCGCTGGTGCGATTGCTGGAGCGGGATGAGCGAATCGCCAGGATCCAGAGCCCGGTGACGCTCCCTGGCGCCGAGCCGGCCGAGCAACCGGCTTTGGTAGTGAACGCCCGGCAGCTCCTCGAAGTGTTCGGCACGGACACACGCCTCGACAGCTTCATCAACGATCGAACTGCGGTGATCCTGGCGTATCCCGTCGCGCCGGCGAATGATCCCGCCAACAAGGATTTATTGAGGGACCTCCGTTCCGTCGATCCAGGCGGCGATGTCAGCGTGGTCGTCGGTGGAGGAACCGCCGAGATTGTCGACGTCGTGGATGTGATCTACAGGAATTTCCCCCTTGTCGCGACGCTGATCATAGGATCGACATTTCTGGTCCTGCTCGTTCTCTTCCGCTCCATCGCGTTGCCGATCAAGGCGATTCTGATGAACATCATGTCGATTCTCGCCTCGTATGGGGCACTGGTCTGGATCTTCCAGGAGGGAAACCTCAGCGAGTATCTTGGATTCACGCCACAGGGTTTCGTCGAAGCGTCGCTTCCGGTGATCATGTTCTGCGTGCTGTTCGGTCTCAGCATGGACTACGAGGTCTTCCTGCTCAGTCGAATCCAGGAAGAGTGGCTAAGCACGGGCGAGAACGATCGCAGTGTCGCCGTCGGCCTGCAACGAAGCGGACGCATCATCTCGAGTGCGGCGCTGATCGTCGTGGTGGTGACGGCATCGTTCGTCTCCGCCGACGTGGTGCTGGTAAAAGCGCTCGGGCTCGGGATCGCGCTGGCGGTGGCGCTGGATGCGACGGTCGTGCGGGCGTTGCTGGTGCCGGCGACGATGAAACTCCTGGGGAATGCGAACTGGTGGGTGCCTGCTTGGCTGGGCCGGGTCCTGCCGAAGACCAATCTCTCGGAGCACTGATCCTGCTCCGGTCCACGGAATGCGTACCAACGGATCAGGTACACTCGGTGCCTGGCAATCCGTCCTCAAACGGTGCCCACCCGGGGCCAGCGGACGAGTTGCCAGCTGGCTGAACGCCGGGGCCCCGCCCAGGGGGCACGTTCCGGTACCTGTACACGGATGAAGAGCACGCGTGACCGATGCCGCCGCTTCGCGGGCTGGCGCCGAGGCATGACGATGGCGGTATCCAGACCGTCATTCCAGCATCAGTCACGCATCGGCATGGTGCCGACGACCGCGTCATCCCGATCGCGTGATCCGGATGACACCGCAAGAGGGAATCC
>DASYVY010000050.1:0-3356 GCA_035936535.1 Thermomicrobiales bacterium
CTCAAGCATCATCCCGATCGAGACAGCGACCCCGAGGCGGCTAGTCGCATGCGGGAACTGCTGGCGGCACGAGACGTCCTGACCGATCCGGCCCGACGTGCCGCCTATGATCGGTCGCTCGGCATCGTCCGCCAGGTGGAAGCGCTCCGTCCGGAAGACGTCTGATCAGCCTTCAGTGCGCGCAATCCGACTTCTACCGGTCGCAAGCGGACCGACCCTCCCTTGATGCCCGCACCCTGCCCGGCACCGATCCAAGCGCTCCGTTCCTGGCCAGCCCCCGCAATCGCCCAGCGGCCCTGCGGATCGGAATGCATCACAACATTACAGCCGTTAGCCTTCGGTCGGAATCAGGCACGGAGGATGAAAGCCGGAATACCGAACCGCGGATCGCGAGTCCGTTCCACGTCGGGACCGGAATGATCCACCGACCAGGCAACCGCGTCGGCGACTCTCCGCGCCGCGGCATTGACCTCCTCGGCCCATTCCACCGGGAGCCGCGTCGAGTCGATCTCCTGTTCGAACTCGTCGCGATCGAGCTCGGTCAACGTTCCGTCCAGGTCGAGCCAGAGATCAAGCTCCAGGTCAATGTCGCTGTAGTAGTTCTTGCGGACCTCTCGCAACGGCCGGGAGAAGTTGATGTAGTAGCCGATCGAACGGTCGTCGGCGGTCGTGAAGCGAAGCAGCGAGAACCACCGGTCCGGGAAGAACCACTGCTCGGCTGCCGCGCGCTTGACGATCTCCATGCCCTTTCCTGTGCGGATGGTCGCGTCCCTCGGTCGGTAGAAGGAAAAGGCATGCCGGAGGACGGGTCGATGGTGCGAATCACAGGGCACTTCGAGCCAGCCGCCGGCAATCTCATATTCCCAGCAGGCCCCGCGGAGTTTTTCCTTCCGATAGAAAAGCCGTGGTTTCCTGGATCCGGTAGCGCCAGCGCTGTGGGATGGGATCGTCATGGCAGGTTACCGATCTTCGCCTCGGTCATGGGGCACCGGACGACTAGACCGGGAGTCTGTTCCCAAGGGGTTGCGAGACGGAATCCCCGACCGTCGCGGGTACGCTCCCGGTGTTGGTGCCGTCTTCTCGACGATCACCAACCGCGTCGCAATCGATGTTTTTGCATCCGGCAAGAACGATGCCTCAAGGATCGATCCGCCAAGGATATCGCCGGCGCGGGAACCTGCTCTCAGCTCGTCCTCGATCTCCGCTCCTTTGGAGAGGAACAGAACCCCCCCGCGCTTGAGCAAGGGCAGACCGAGTTCCATGAGCGCGGGGATGGAGGAGACAGCACGGGCGGTACCGATATCGTACCGCCCACGAATCTGGCGATCCAGCCCGACCTCCTCGGCACGTCCGTGTATCGTCCGGGCATTCTCGAGCTTCAGGGCATCGATCACGCCGTTGAGGAAGGCGATCTTCTTGCCGGTCGCGTCGAGCAGGGTAACGTCGATCTGCGGCCGGGCGATCGCGATCACGATCCCCGGAATGCCGCCGCCGGTCCCAATGTCGATCAGGGTTGGACGCGCAGTCCCGAGCGCTGTAATCCGGCCGTCAAGTGGCGCCAGGAGGCGCAAACTCTCAACGATGAGCTTTCGTTCGATTCCGTCAAGGTCCCGTATCGCGGTGAGATTGGTGGACTGGTTGGCGACGAACAGCGCATCGCGGTATGCCGCGAGTTGCTGCATCTGGGCGTCCGAAAGCGAGGCGAGCCCCCGCACGAGCGCGGGAAGCGGCTCGGGCTCATCCGCGTGGGGGTCCTCCGGGGGCGTAGGTCGCTCCGCGCTGTCCTCGATCACGCTGGCCGGGTCAGGCGGAGGGGACGGGAACGGGGACACTCTTGGGCGCCTGTTTCCGACTGGCGGTCCGAGTCTCCCGTACAACCATACGAGCCGCTGCGGCGATCTCGCTGATGCCGAGCCCGGCCAGCTCGCGAAGGCGGTTCTGCGATGCCTGCTCGAAGATCCGGTCCGGAATGCCGAGCACCGTGACCGGTGTCCGGAGCCCTTCTCGGGCGAGCAGCTCGAGCACCGCCGAGCCGAATCCGCCGGTTGCGGTGTTCTCCTCGACCGTGACGATCGCGCCGTGCGTGCGGGCAAGCTCCAGGATGAGCGCTTCATCGAGTGGCTTCACGAAGCGCGCGTTGATCACCGTCGCCGAGAGTTGGTCGTCAGCCAGCATGTCGGCGGCGCGCTCGGCGGACAGGACCATCGAGCCGACGGCGAGGATGGCGACATCGCTGCCGCGACGTAGCGTCTCTGCCTTCCCGATGGGCAGCTGCATCATCGGGCCTGTCGTGCTGACGCCAACTCCGGCTCCGCGCGGGTACCGGACCGCGACCGGGCCCTCCGTGTAGGCGACGGCCGTCGCCATCATGTGCCGGAGCTCGGCTTCGTCCTTCGGGGCCATGATCGTCATGTTGGGGATGCAGCGCAGGTAGCTGAGGTCGAACACGCCATGATGCGTCCGGCCGTCATCGCCGGCGAACCCGGCGCGATCGAGCGCGAACACCACCGGCAGCCGCTGGATGCTGACATCGTGGATGATCTGGTCATACGCACGCTGCAGGAAGGTGGAGTAGATCCCGACGACGGGACGCAACCCAGCGGTGGCGAGACCCGCCGCGAAGGTCACGGCATGCTGCTCGGCAATGCCGACATCGAAGAATCGATGTGGGAACTCCCTGGCGAACTTGATGAGCGAGGTCCCGGTCGGCATCGCGGCGGTGATCGCGTAGATCCGCTCGTCCTCGCGCGCTAGCTCGATCAGGGATTCGGCAAAGACATCCTGATACTTGGGGGCGACAGGTGCGCCCTTGACGGCTGGCTTGCTCGGCGCGCTGACGGCATGGCTGCGCTCCGTGTCGGTCAGCGCGGGATCGTATCCCTTGCCCTTTTTGGTCAGCACATGGATGAAGACCGGCCCCTCCACTTCGGTCGAGCGCCGAAGGGCCTCCACGGTGGCACGAATGTCATGACCATCAACAGGGCCGATATAGGTGAAGCCAAGCTCCTCCCAGATCATGGAGTGATAGATGAACTCCTTGACGGAGTCCTTCATCCGCTTCCCGAACTCGACCAGCAGGTCTCCCTGGGGGAACTTCTCGATCCGGTCCGCGAGCTGATCTTTGGCACGGTTGTACAGCCGATCGGTTCGAACCCGATCCAGGTATTTGCTGAGGGCACCGACGTTGGGTGCGATCGACATCTCGTTGTCGTTGAGGACGACCGAGAGGGGATAGCTGAGATGTCCTGCGTTGTTGAGACCCTCGAAAGCCATGCCGCCGGTGAGGGCCCCATCACCGATGATCGCGACAACGCGGCCGCGATCGCTATCGTTGGTCTTCGCCGACTCGGCGACAC
>DASYVY010000051.1:0-5959 GCA_035936535.1 Thermomicrobiales bacterium
AACTCATCATCTCTCCTCATGGCGTTGATCCCCGCCACCAGCGCAACTGCACCTGCTGGGTGTTGTCTGAAACCAGTAACCAGTGACCTCACGAGCCGCCAATCGCGTCGGTCGTGAGGCGAATGCGCGGCCACCCCTTAGAGGACGATACACGTCTATCGTTCCCCGCGAAAGGGCGCTGGCATCGCATCCGGGTCCGGGACTGGTGCTCTGACGATGCGTGGTTGAGGCAACCACCGTGGTTGCGCTGGCCTCTACGATAGTGATGGCGTCACGGGCGATGCGGCATGGCGGTGCGACAAGGAGACCCGGTATGGTGGATTACGGCCACGACCTTGAATTTGGGTATTTCCTAGTGCCAGATCATGGGGATCCCGCCGGTACGCTGCGGTTGGCCAGCGAGATCGACGATCTAGGATTCGACCTGATCGGCATTCAGGATCACCCGTACCAATCAGGGCACTACGATACCTTCGCGCTGATGGCCGTGATCCTCGGTCGCACCCAACGGGTGCGAGTTTTCCCCGATGTCGCGAACCTGCCGCTGCGCCCGCCCGCCATGCTTGCCAAGACCGCCGCCAGTCTCGATGAGCTGAGCGGCGGCCGCTTCGAGCTTGGTCTCGGGGCCGGGGCGTTCTGGCCGGCGATCGGCGCCTGGGGAGGGCCGGTTCGCGCTCCCGGCGAGGCGGTCGCATCCCTGCGGGAGGGGATCGCCATCATCTGCGCGTTCTGGAGCGGTCAGCGCAGCGTCAGCCTGGCCGGTGAGCATTACCAGGTGCGGGGGATCCGGCCCGGCCCGCGCCCGGCGCACGACATTGGACTCTGGCTGGGCGTGATCGGGCCGCGGATGCTCAAGCTTGCCGGGACACTGGCGGATGGTTGGGTGCCCTCGATCAGCTACGTGCCGCCGGCCAAGGCCCGCGAGAGCAACGCCATCATCGATGCCGCGGCCCGGGAAGCGGGGCGAGATCCGGCGGAGATCGTGCGCGTCTACAACGTCTCCGGTTCCTTTGCCGACACCGCGCCCGCACCCTTTGCCATGAGCGACCAGGAGATCGTTGGCCCGGTCGAGCACTGGGTCGAGGCGTTGACGACCCTGGCACTCGATCTGGGGTTCTCGAAGTTCGTGCTCTGGACACCACCGGACCCAGGGGCGATGCTGCTCTTCGCCAACGAGGTGATTCCCGCCGTCCACGAGCGGGTTGCCGCAGCCCGCGGCACATCCTGATGGAGGGTGCCTTCGCCGTCCCATGGCCTCATGCCTGTGGTCCGCCAGGTATGCGATGACACGATCGGGAGAGCGACCCGGCGGGTGCGCGATCCGTAACCGCGGATGATGGGGACAGCCCGGAGCAAAAAGCGATCACGAGAGCGACGATGTGCACCCGATACGAAACCGCACGCAACTGAATGGAGAGCACCCTTGGCATACCGGATGATCCAGGTGGGAACCGGCGGCATGGGACGCAACTGGTGCGGCACGTTCGTGCCCGATCTGGTCGCTGATGGATCGGTGGAAGTGGTCGCCGCCGTCGATGTCGTGCCAGATATGCTGGAGAATGCGCGAACCGGGCTCGGCCTGCCACCGGAGCGCCTCTACACCGACATCAACGAGGCGTTTCGCAACCACGGCCACGAGGTGGATTTCTGTACCATCGTCGTGCCTCCCGCCTTCCATGAATCGATCGTCGATGTCGCGATCGCGCACGGGGCCCACATCCTGAGCGAGAAGCCGATCGCCGATACGCTGCTCGCCTCCTGCCGGATCGCGCGAAAGGTCGAACGGGCGGGGTTGAAGATGGGGGTGACGATGAGCCACCGCTTCGACCAGGACAAGACGACGCTGCGCGAGGCAATCCGGGATCCGGCGACCGGTCCCGTCGATTACCTGGTCGGGCGCTTCACGGACGACTGCCGGGCGTACGGTCGGTGGGGCGCGTTCCGCCATGACATCACCGACCCGATGCTGATCGAGGGCTCGGTCCATCACCTCGACATCCTTGCCGATCTCGCCGGCGCCGAGTGCGAGACGATCTACGCCGAGACCTGGAATCCGCCGTGGGGTGAGTTCGCGGGCGATTCGCAGGTCCTCGTCACGATGCGCTTCGCCAATGGCCGGCGTGCCATCTACGAAGGAGCGCTCGCGAACGCAGTCCGGCTCAATGGCTGGGGACAGGAATACGTTCGCGCCGAGTGCCAGAACGCAACACTAATCATGGATCACCGCCGGGTCGAGCGCTTCCCGGAGCTGCCCGGCGGTTCACGAGAGCAGCGCCACGCGGATCGGCGCGAAGGGCAGGGAGAAGAAGTGCCGCTGCTGGAGCAGCGGCGCTGGGGACACACCTGGCTGATCGAGCAGTTCGTGCGGTGGCTGGATGGCGGCCCGGTGATGGAGACGGCGGTTCAGCGCAACCTGCAGTCGGTCGCCAATATCTTCGCCGCGATCGAGAGCAGCCGGACCGGGATGCCGGTCAAGGTTCAGGAATTCCTGGCCTCAACCCAGCGCCAGCTTCCAGCTTGATGATGCCTGACTGCTGAAACACTCGGAATCGTAGGGGACGATCGTCCTTGTCCGGTGCAGTGGGACCAGGGTCCCCGATGCCGGGTCTTGGACACCGACCGGAATCGTGGCGAACTCACGGGCAGACACGTGGGTCTGTCCCTACAATGCGATGGCATTTCGTAGAGGTCACCCCAGCAACCGCGTCGTGTGGTGACCCGTGATGGCGCCAGGGTCCCCGATGCGCACGGCCCGATGGGGTACTGGCAGGGTCGGAGTATCATGGAAGGGCACACATGACTGTCGCCTGTGCCGGATCTCCTGATCAGGTCTCCCCGGTGTGCATCTCCCCCGCGGACTTTTTCCGCGCCCTTCACCCTTCGCCCCTTTGTCCCCTCGCCCGGAACGGAGCTTCCAGCCATGAACGCACCCACCACACCTCTTCACGACGATGTTGTCACCGAACCCCTCAACCGGTCGATCGACCGGTTCCTGTTCGCGGATGGCTGGCGTGTCTCCGACATCGCGCCTTCGACCGATCCGGCCGGGTTTGCTGTCACGCTGACCAAGACGACCGATCCCGGAAAGGGGCATTCCGTGACGAGGTCGGCGACATCCCGCGGCGAAGCCGTGCTCAAGGCGTGCAGCTCCGCCCGAGCCGCCATGCTCTCCTCCTGACCCGCTCTCGCGGCTCCTCGATCCCGGGCTCGATGTCCATGGCTCGCCTGCGCCCCCACTCGCCCTCTGACATCAGCCGGGCGACCAGATTCCCCATCGTATAGCGGGAATTGGCGACGATCGAGGAACGGGACACGTGTGACGGGACGATGCCTGACCGGCTCCACGGGTTCTTCGGTGGCTGGCCCAACCGGCCCGTGTCGGATACGCACTTGTTGTCCACTCATCGCGCAGCCGCTGACCTGGCTATCGAGCGCGGTTCCAGGCGGGCCGGCGGCTGCATCGCCAGAATCACCGATCGCATCTCTGCCGCATACATCCCGCACCCGGGAGTCCAGCCCATCTCCGAACGCCACGGGTTCGATGAGCGGGAGGCAGGTGTTTCCTGAACCGTGACCACCAGTCCGGCGCCAAGCATGTCGTTGCGCCGTAGCCCGCGAAGGTTGAGCGCCGAGTGCCCGGAACAGACCCGCCACCGGAACGTAGTCGTTGCCAGGATCGCCATGACCGATCTCGCCGACCTGCCGGCGCTGACCGTGATCGCCCACACGCACCGGTTCGCGCCTCCAACGGCGATGCCTGTGCCGTGGACCGGCGCCACGGGACAAGTCTTTCCCTGTGATGACGTGGTGATCAAGGTTCCGTTCGATCGCCCCGACACGATCCAGGCCGTCACGATCGATTCGGGCATCGTTCCGTTCGTGCGCTCCCTTGGCGTCGCCGCTCCCGCGCTTATTGCCTTCGACGATTCGCGGGATATCCTCCCGGTGCCGTTCGCTGTATTCCGGCGCGTTCCCAATTCGACTACCCTCGACGCCCGCCACGCCACGGACGCGCCGGATCGACAGGCATGGGAGGAAGTCGGGCGGCAGCTTGCGCGCGTCCATGCCGTCCGGGATCCCGATCGGGTACCGCTTGCCCTGCGCACATTCCGCCAGTCATCGGAGTTCGATCCCCGTCCTTGGGTAAGGGAGTTGCGCGAGAGCCAAGTGCTGAACCAGACCGACGCCCAATGGCTCGATGCGCTGCTCGACGCGCTGCTCATAGGCAATCCCGCAGGGATTGATGGACCGCATCCGCCAATAGGCAATCGCAGAGCGATTGAGCGGGAGCGGCCCATCGACGCGATCGCTCCACGCGCGCTGGCCGATGTGCCGGTCGTGCTCTGCCACGGCGACGTCAACGCCGCCAACGTGCTGGTCGACTACGATACCGGCCGCTTCCGGGCGCTGATCGACTGGGCCGGAGCGGGCTGGCTCGATCCCGCCTGGGACTTCGCGGGGGTGTCGCTGGATATCGTGCCGGCGATGCTGGCCGGGCACCGGTCCGTCGCGCCGCTGGTCGAAGACGGGACGGCCGAGGCTCGCATCCTCTGGTGCCAGATCCAGACCCGGCTCTATCCGCTGCGTGTGGCACCTGCCAGCGCGGTGACGAAGCGGACGGTGGGACGACACCTCGACCAGATCCGCCGCTTCGCACGCGCCGCCGGCTACGCGTGAGCCGCAGGCTCAACGAACGCTGGCACGAATGAGCAGGAAGAGCGCCCAATGAATGCAATCTCTCGAATAAGAGATCGCATGATCTGCCTCGACACGAACGTGTTTGTGCATGATCTCGCACCATTCGGGGGTTCCACCCGCAGGCGCTTGAGTGTTTGCACGATTATTCAAGGCTGGACTTCCGGAATGGGGTGTTCGCTGTCCGAGCAGGAGTTGGGGCCGAACTGGCTACTTTCGACAGCTGCCTCACCACCAGGCCCTTGGTGAAGCGATTGAAGCCCGCCAGTTCATCGCTCCAGGTAATCCTTTTCAATGTTGTTGTCTTGGGTGGTTTCGATGGCCAGTCGCGGTGCGGCTTGCGCGGTGACCAGGGTGACGGTACCGTGCCTGCCACACACCAGGGTCGCGCCGTGGCGCTTCCCTGACTTTGCCGTCTAGACCGCCAATGATCGAACAAGGATCACGGGACACACCCCATGACGACCTCAGCCCAGCCATCTGCTGGCCACCCCGCAACGCCAGATGACCTCCGCGACCGTCCAGTTCGGTTCGCCGTGATCGGCACCGGCGGGATGGGCAGCGTTCATGCCCAGGGCCTTGCCGCCAATCCGGATGCCGAGCTGAGTTGGGCGGTCGATCTCGACAAGCCACGAGCCGAAGCCCTGGTCGAGAGCACGGGCGGCCGCGCGACCGACTCCATGGACGAAGCCCTTGCCGATCCGGCCGTCGATGCCGTCCTGATCGCTCTCCCGACCAGCCTCCACCGGATGGCGACCGAGGCCGCGGCGAAGGCTGGCAAGCACGTCTTCTGCGAGAAGCCGATCGCCCGGACCTCCGAGGATGGGCGCCGCATGGTCGCGGCCTGCAAGGAGGCGGGCGTCACCCTGATGATCGGCCATGTCGTGCGCTTCTACCCCGAATTCGCGCGAATCAGGGAGATCATCGAGGCGGGCACGCTCGGCAGGATCGCGATGGTCCGCACCTCCCGCGTCAACCCGCCGGTCCACGAGCGCAGCCCCTGGTTCGCCGATGTCGAGCAAAACGGCGGGGTCGTGCTGGACCTGATGGTCCACGATCTCGATACGCTGAGCTGGTACTTCGGCGCCGTCGAGCGCCTCTATGCCCACGGCCTGACATACACCGAGCATCAGCCGAGGCGCGACTACGCCATCGCATCCGTCCGTTTCCGCAATGGGGTAATCGCCCACCTCGAGGTCAGTTGGGCGCATTCCTTCTTCCGAACCGGGATCGAGGTCGCGGGGCAGTACGGCCTGCTGCGCCA
>DASYVY010000052.1:0-3442 GCA_035936535.1 Thermomicrobiales bacterium
AATGACGCAGTCCTCGATCGGTGCTGAACCGGCCCCGGCGACACGAAGCGGATGCTTGCTGAGAAAGGCCAGCCCCTCCCCGGTATTTCCGGGGTACGGGCGGAAGGCCATGAACCCGTACTCCGTTCGCCCCCGCAGCAACGTTGCAGTGTCCGATGGGTGGGTGTGATCATCGGCGAGATGCGATCGGACCTCTTGGAGGGCGACGACATCGGCATCCAGCCGCACCAACTCCTCGGCGGCGGCATGCAACCGCTCGATCTGGAGATGGTCCGCGTTGTTGGAGTTGTCGAGTTCCGGAGATTGAGTGTGGCGATCCGGATGGATGTCACGTCGTGATCTCACGGCCGAGCGGTGGTGCGGCAGGGCGGCACGGTCAGCGAGCGAATCGCCCACCGGTCCTCCCGATCGCCGGCCGAGGACCAGGCTGACCAGCCCCGTTGCCGCCGCGATGGCGCCGCAGATGAGATAGAGTGGCGTCCATCCCGCGCCATCGGCGAACCAGCCGGCGAGCGGAAACATCCCGATCATCAGGCACGAGAACAGCCACGACTCGACCGAGAGGACCGTCGCCCGCTGGCCGGACGGAAGAAGATCGTTGTACCAGGCGGAGAGGCGCGTCTCGAGGATACCGCTGACGAGCTGTCCGGCGAGATAGGCGGCGACGGCGATCGTGATCGCCTCCAGCCCGATCAGCGCGACGCCAAGTCCGGTGCCGACCGTCAGCCACGGCCACTGCCGGGCCAGCGATCCCCCGATCTGCCCGCCGATCCCGGTCCCGATCGCAATCGCGACCGAGGTCAGCCCGATCACGATCCCCACCTGCCCGTTGGTCAGCCCGCGATCGGCGAATACGGCCTGGGCATAGAGGCCGGCGATGGTGAGCGTGGTCCAGAACAGCGCCGCCACGGCGAGCATCATCGCGATGACCGGCTTCGCCCCGAGGACAGATCGTACGTCGGCGATGTGTCCGGCGATCGAGCGCCGGTGCTGTTCCGGATTCGTTCGGGTGCCTGGCGGCTCGTTGAGCCCAACTGCGAGCAGGATGCCGCACAGGGCGACGATCGAGGACAGGAGCAGGGGGATCGCGTAGCTGCGTTCGGAGAGCACGGCTCCGGCCCAGGTCGTCAGCCCTCCGGCGAGATACCCGGCCGAGAGCAGGCGCCCGAATATCCGCCCATACGTGCCCTGCTGGCTGGTGGTGAGGGCATCGTAGAGGAAGGCCTGATCCGCGCCGGAGCGAAAGCTGTAGCTGGCGCCATCGAGGAACAGTGCCAGCATGACGATCGCGAGCGTATCGGCCCGCCAGAGCAGGGCGTTCGCGAGCACGACCAGCAGCGAGCTTGTCGCCAGCGACCAGCGCCGTCCGACGAGATCGGCGAACGACCCGCTTGGCAGCTCGATCAAGACCGGCGCCAGGTGAAAGGCCGCCTCCGCGAGGCCGATCTCGGCCAGGGAATAGCCCCGGTGCTGGAGATAGAGAATCCAGACACCGGAAAGGAAGGTCATCTGCGCGGTCAGGTGATAGGCGTAGAAGCGAGAGATGTGCTGCCATCCGCGAGCGGGAATGGCGCTGAGCCAGGGCATGACGAAGGGTCTCCCATCCAGAAGGATGCGAGGGGAGGGAGGCGCCGGGGCACTCCGCACCCGCTGTCCGATGTGCCGGTCTTCGCTGGACAGCGGTTAGCAGGCGCCCTTGATGTGTGCCTTCTCGCGCTGGAACCCCAGCGCTACCTGAGCCGTCATGTCATGCCTTTGTGCTCGTGCGTGACGATCGTGCGACCATCCTAGGCGGTTCAGCCCGCCCGGACAAGCCCCGGCGACATCGCCGCAAAGTGCGGTGTTCGGGTTTGCCGTTAGGCCTCAAACTGGTGGAACGGGATGGTGACAGGCAGGGCGATGGCTGTCTTCGGCCATGCTGGCCTGTGCTTGCCTGGCGACTGTGACCTGATCGACAAGGAGGAAGTTGATGGCCTCACGTTCCAATGCCTGCTCTGAGATTACCCGGCTCTGGCTCGAAGCACGACATGGTTGCCTGCTCACCGAGAGCGTGCCGGTGCCTGTTCTTTGGGGAACCTCCGACATCGATCTGGTTGCCATTCAACCGTCGATGCATGCAGTTATCCTGCCTGATGGGCAAGCCATTGGACCGCGGTTGATCGTCGAAACCAAGGACGAGCATGACTTCGACCCGAATGGCAAGGAATTCGGCAAGTGGCTCCTGAGTGATGTCGCCAAACTGGGTGCGAATCAGTTCATTCCCGAGAACACTCAAGGAACGGTGAAGTTCTCGATGCTTAGAGAACAGCATTTCCGTAAGGCTCACGCTCTATTTGGCAGTTCGGACTTCGATCGTCTGTTCGTTGTTCACGCGGTCGATCACACGGCGCTCTCCAGCGTCGAGCACCGGTTGCGGGAGAAACGGGTGCACTGGACGACGATTGATGTGGTCGTTCGGGATCTGCTGAACTGGTACAAGGTCCATCCGAAACCAACGACGCTGCGGAACACCCTGATGGGAGATATCTGGCACCTGATGTTTGGCTTCTGCGGAGCGGATATCACCCCAGCCCCTGCGTGACACCAACGGGCGTATCGGAATGCGGCTTTCCGCTTCCCTGATGTCAACGGGCGCCGGACGCGCCCGGTCGGGTTCTTGCGTAGTGCCTCATGTCTGTCCCGGAGCAGGACATCGGGGCATTAGAAGATCACCCCTGCGGCGATCGATCACGCCAGAAAAGGACACCAACCATGAGACTCGAAGGCAAGACCGCATTCGTGACCGGCGCCGACAGCGGCATCGGTCGCGCCACTGCCATCACCTTCGCCCGTGAGGGCGCCGATGTCGCCATCCACTGGTTCGAGGACCAGCGGGGGGCCGAGCAGACAGCCGACGCGATCCGGCACCACGGACGGCGCGCCGAGCTGTTCGAGGCCGACTTTACCGATCCCGCCGCCGCCGAGGGGATGATCGACCAGGTCGTCTCGCGGCTGGGACACCTCGATATCCTCGTTAACAATGCCGGAATGGGAGAGGGCGCCGAGACCTCGCTGGACATCGGGACCGATGCCTTCCAGCGCGTGATGAACGTCGATCTCGTCGTTCCCTTCATTCTCGCCCGTGACGCCGCGAAGCACATGGTCGAGCGCGAAAGCGGCTCGATCGTCAACATCACCTCCGTCCACGAGGAGATCCCGCAGCCCGGCGGCGCGCCATACTGTGCGGCCAAGGGCGGCTTGCGGATGGTGACCCGCTGCCTCGCCCTGGAACTGGCGCCGAAGGGCGTGCGCATCAACAACATCGGGCCGGGCATGATCGCGACGCCGATGACCACCTCGTCGCTCCACGATCCCGAGTCGTCGGCGGAGGCGATGGAGAAGATTCCGATGTTGCGCCCCGGCGAGCAACAGGAGATCGCCAACGTCGCGCTCTTCCTGGCGT
>DASYVY010000053.1:0-23606 GCA_035936535.1 Thermomicrobiales bacterium
TGACGACGATACGGCAGGCATCCCGCCGGCAGTGCCCGTCCTGGAGTCGATCCATTCGGTACGTCATGGAGGCCGCCGCAGGCTCTCCAGGATGTAGTACAGGCGATCATCGAGAGGACGCAGCATGACTCTTCTTGCCATTGGCCGACGTCGATTGACCGTGCAGTTCCGTGTCGAGCGGATTGTGACCGACGAAACCCAGGCCCTCGAAGCTCTGCACCGCCAGCGGCTCGCCATGCGGGATGTGGACAGCCGGCGTACCTGGTGGGAGCTCGAGCATCAGATCCGGAGCGGCCGGGTCGGATGATGCACCGACGCGGCCGGGATTAGGCCGGTTCGCTGCTCACGCTCAACGAGGTGACCCATGGAAGGACTTATCGTGGTCCTGGTCGTCATCGCCCTGGTCGCCTTCGACGCGATCGCACTCCGATTCGGTGTCGATTCACGGCCGGTCGAGGATCGGCCCCGCCGTTGGCTGTAATCGATGCATACCACGACAAGAGCGGGGGAAGGTCGAACCTTCCCCCGCTCTTGTCGTGGTATGACCGTTGTACCGTAGTTTGGATCAAGCGACCGGAGTGGCCGGTGCACTCTCGTCAGTTGGCTCGGTCAGGTAGATTTCGACGTTCGTGCTGTCGCCGTCTTCGCTCAGCTTGGCAATGCCGGAGTAGCCAGAGCCGTTGACATCGCGAAGACCGACATAAAGATCACCTTCGACTGTCACGCCACCGATCTCGCCACAAGCAATGTAGGTATCGATCTCTTGATCGCTGAGGTGGATGTTGATCGAATGGGATTCAGCGAGAATGTCTTCCATCGAGAGCTCGACACCCTCGGTAACGGACAGCAACACGCGATCCGCCGTCAGCACGCCCTGTGGCGAATTGGCTTCTGGATCGTCGCCCTCGTTCTGGAGCACTGAAACGTAAGACAGCGGAGCCTTTGGATTCGGATCCAGATCGTCACACGTTCCGGCATGGATGTGCGCGGGATGTGCTGGTATCTCGGCGTCCTGCGCCATGACCACGCCCAGACCGCCCGCGGTCATGCTACCGACAAGCAGCGCACCTAGCCCGATCGTCTTGATTCTCGTCAAACCGCCCATATTTTCTCCTCCGGCCAGGCGTGTTGGACAGCGCACGATGCCCTGCCTGCCACGACCCGATGCGACGACAGATTCCGATCATCGTCATGGAATCCTCTGACCAGCACAATAGCATGGCTCGTGCCACCCACGACCGATTCAGGGCCGCTCCATCATTCCTGAAGAAGCGCGTCGATCGCTTCCCTAAGGGACCGAAGTGCCGCTGTCGCCTCCGGCGTTGCGGCCGCGCTTTTGGACGCGAGTCCGGCGAGCGTTCGCGAAAAGGCATTGAGATCCTTGTCGAAGCGCTCATTGGTGAAGCGTGGCGTTCCAACCAGATCCACCAGGTTGTGGAGGCGTTCCCGCCCGGCTCGTGATCCCCGGCCCGCTTCCTGGATGGCGCCGAGCAAGAGCCCGGACTGTTGAGCCATGCCGCTGCGGTCGCGGGGATCGACGATGGACCGCAGCGTCTCGAGTGCGGCGGCTGCCGCGTCCACATTGTCGTCCGGACTGACCGGGAAATCCCTGAAGGCGCGGGCAAGGCGAGTGGCGGCGGCAGCGGGGAGGTTCTCCGCCACCACCAGCCGCCTCAGGGCTTCCTGTTTGGCGGCGGGGAGGCCCTGCAGCGCCCGGCTCTGCTTCTCGCTTAGCCGGCCTTCCCGGATATCCGACTGTGCCCCGGAGGACAGCTTTTCCGTTCCGAGCAGTTGAAACAAGCGGCTCCGCTTGATTCCGACCGCGGCGGCGACGTCTTCCCACGGCGGGTCTCCGAGCTGACCCCGGAGTGCCCGGATCGCCGAAGCGCGATCGATGGCATTGAGATCGTCACGGACGATGTTCTCCATCAGCTGGTGGATCAGCAGGCGATCCCGCGGAACGTCCCTGACGATTGCCGGAATCTCAGCCAGCCCGGCCAGGCGGGCGGCCCGAAAGCGCCGTTCGCCGTGGACGATGATGTAGCGATCCTGGTCGCGATCCAGGCGGACGACGATCGGTTGAAGGACGCCCTCGGCGCGGATACTGGCGGTCAGTTCGTCCAGTCGCTCCGGATCGAAGGTCCGGCGGGGTTGCGCGGGATCGGGGACGATCCGGTCCAGCGTGATGATCTTGGCATCCGTCAGGTCCTTGACACCCACCGCTTGGGGGCGCGTATCGGTGAACAGCGAATCGACCGTGAATCGCCGCCGGGGGCGCCCCGGGGACGGCGACTGGTCTTCGCCGTGGGAAGGATTCGCCTGCTGGGCGCGGTCATTCATGGCGTGGTGACTCCTCCCCGCCTCCAGCATGTCGTTCCAGCCAGGTGCCGACATCACGGTAAGCGGCGGCGACATTCGAGCGGGGCATGTACTGGAGCACGCTCGTGCGCTCGGCGGTCGATTCGGCGCCACGCACGGAAAGCGGGATCGAGGGCAGCAGCGGCAGCAGTGGGTACTGCTCCTGGAGCGTGCTCAACATGTCGGCGGCGAGGCGGGAGGAATGGTGGACCTTGGTCGGCAGGAAGCCGAGCACCACCAGGTCCGGATTGAGGCGCTGGATGCGCCCGATCGTCTCGAACAGGCGGCGCAGCACCATGATCGAGAGTGGGTGCGGCTCGATCGGGACGACCAGCTCCCGAATCGCGACGAGGATGTTGATCGAGATGATGTTGAGCGCGGGCGGTGCATCGACCAGAACGAAGTCGTATGCGGAAAGGTCGGCAGCGCGAAGCCGGTTGTCCAGTTGTCGCTCGCGCTCCAGTACATTCAGCAGTTCGAGCTCGGCCGCGGCGAGATCCGGATGGGAAGGTGCGATGTCGACGCAGCCGATCGCGGTTGGCAACGCGACATCCGCGATGCCCACGCTGTCGTCGAGCAGCAGGTCATACACCGAGAGATCGATCGCGACGACATCGGTGCCGGTCGCCATCGTCAGGCTGGCCTGGGGATCGAGATCGATCATCAGGACCCGGTTCCCGCGTTCTGCCAACGCGGCCGCAACGTTCAGCGTACTGGTGGTCTTTGCGGTCCCGCCCTTCTGATTGAAGAAGCCGATCAGGCGCGCCATGAGGCCTCATTTCCTGGTGCGGAGCGTGGAGGGATGGGGTAGGTGTCTGTCGCCATGTAAGCGGGGCGCCATGGTGACAGTGTGGCACTCATGGACGACCACGGGCAAGAGCATCGTGACGGTCCGGAAGCGCAACGATCCACCGGGCGGACGACGCGACAGAGGTTCGGATGGCGCTGCATCCGAACCTCTGTCAGCATTATGGATTCGTGCCAGGGGAGGCGAAAGCACCAGATCGCGCGGTCTACGCCATGTCTGGGCGGATGCGTTCCCCGGCGGCGATCAGCATTTGCCCGATCGACCTGCGGAATCCGGCCGACGTGCCCCTGCGGGCGCGCTTGCCTTCATTGATCTGGCGGCGCAGCGTGAGCGACCGCTCGATCTCTTCACTTCGGGACCGAATGATTTCGGGATGGGTATAGAACGCCTGGTTCATGGAATGATGCTGCAGTTTCCGCGCCTCCTCTTCCCGTTTGGAGGCTGGCCGCGAGGGTAACGGACGTTCGGGCCTGGCCACCTTCGAGAGCGGAACAGGGCGCCAATGGACATGACTCTGAATGAATGCCTCGATTTTGATGAAAAATGGAAACACTTCGCCGCCCCAAAACCGGAAGGGTTCAGGCGTCATTGCTGAGTCGACGAGTGGGTGACTGAGCCAGTTCGGGGCCAGCCGGGCCGACATCAGATTTCCGGATCGACGATCCCGCGACGAGGCGTGGCCATTCGAGGGGCGCAAAAAACCCGGGTCACTTGCCAACCCGGGTCGAGCGCCAATGAGTGCGAGCGCCGTGTGCGCTTACAACATGGGGAAACCCGGCCACGGATCGGTCGAAACACGCGCTGTCTTGGCAGCTCGCGCGCTCATGATCAACAGGTTAATCATGTGTTTCCTCCTTTCCGGGCTTGATGACGGCAAGACCGGTACGGTTCCTGCCGTCTTCGCGTCAGGTGCGATCGGTCTGGCCGGGCCGGCCACCCGCCTGACGGGTGAAGAAGCTGACCCGGGACCCATCCTAGGGCCGGACTCCCCCAAAGTCAAGCACTCGTCGCAGATTTTGATAAAACCACAAAACCGGACATGTGCTGCTTCTGGTGACAGGCCGTCAGGCGTTCCACTCGGGATGCTTCCCGGCACTTGAAGCCGGGATCGCCGGCACGCTCCAGGGCAATCGGAGTGGGTCCGGAAGCCACCGGTTGATGAGCAACGCTCCACCAACCACCGCCCACCCGCCGATGACGTCCAGCCAGTAATGATTGCCGGTCACGATGACCGTGAAGGCGATCAGGATCGTCAGAAAGAACCCGATTCCGCGGCCAACCCACTTCCAGGGGAGCGCCGCGGAGATCATGATAGCCGCGACGAGCGTCCACCCACAGTGCATGCTTGGCATCGCGGCGAAGCGGTTGGCGGTGACAAGTCCGGATTCCGAATGGTAATTCGGTCCATAGACCGCCAGGGTATCCATAAACGGCCAACCGTACGGCTCCATGAACCGGGGAGGGGCCAGCGGATAAATTGCATACCATGGCAGCGCGATGACCATCGACAGGATGAACACTCGCCGGAGATAGCGATACCGGGCAGGGGCGAGAACCAGCAGGATGATCGCACAGGCATAGAAGCCATACATGTAGTACGCATAGACATTGTTGAAGAAGAGGATAAGGTCGCCGCGTTCGAGCACCCATCGCTGCAGGTCAAGCTGGAAGTTGGTGCCGAGAGCACCCTGGATATTGAGAATCTGGAGCGCGTGATCGTAGGCGATCGCTTCCGCTCGGGTGATGAATGTCTTGCGGACCAGCTTGTATGACTGGAACAGGATCACGGACAGGATCGACTGCGAGATCAGCCAGCCCAAAATTCTCGGCCACTACTGTCGAGGGGGCCAGGCAGGGAGACGATCATCCGCTGGTCGAAGCAACGAGCGCTCAGCCATCACCCGCTCGCTTCCCGGCACCATCTAAATGGTGCGTCCATGTGCCATCCTGCTCATCGGCATGAGCCGCCGCCACGCGGCGCGGGTACGCTGCCGTGAGACCTCCGAGCATGATGTCGGGGTACGCGCTCCCTCGTCGGCACGCGTGCGTTCCACTCCGGTCGATAGCGATCAGATTCATCGGTCGTCGTCTAACCTCTAACCTCTAGCCGCTCATCTCGGGCCCCAAGCGGGGATTCCGTCCTTATGCATTCGTTCTGAAGCCGTTGCCGGATTCAGCACCCGGCAATGCCATGGCACGGCGCTCAAGAGGAGCCCCCGACGCGATAGTTCGGCGCTTCCTTGGTGACGGCGACATCGTGGGGGTGGCTCTCGCGAAGTCCGGCGGCGGTGATCTGCACGAACTGCGTGTCGTTCTTGAGAGCGGTGATGTCCGCGGTCCCCGCATACCCCATCGCTGATCGAAGGCCGCCGATAAGCTGGTAGACCAGCGTTCCCAAGGATCCCTTGTAGGCGACGCGTCCCTCGATGCCCTCCGGGACCAGCTTCGAGACGACGCCGATATCCTCCTGGAAATACCGGTCCTTGGAGAAGGACCGGGCTTTCATCGCGCCCAGCGAGCCCATGCCGCGGTATTCCTTGAAACGCTCGCCCTGGAAGATGATCACTTCGCCGGGGCTTTCGTCCAGGCCGGCGAAAAGACTGCCGAGCATGACCGCGTCCGCGCCGGCGGCGATTGCTTTGGCGATATCGCCCGAGAACTGGATGCCGCCATCGCCGATCACCGGGATGCCGAGGGGCCCGGCGACCTTGGCGGCCTCGTGGATGGCGGTGATCTGCGGAACGCCGGTGCCGGAGACCACGCGGGTCGTGCAGATCGATCCCGGTCCGACGCCCACCTTGAGGGCATCCGCGCCGGCATCGATGAGGGCGCGGGCCGCCGCTCCCGTGGCGATGTTCCCGGCCATCACCGGCACCGACAGGCGGCGCTTGAGGCGACGAACCATCTCCAGGACCGCCAGGGAGTGGCCGTGAGCGGTATCGACGACCAGCAGATCCACCCCCTTGGCGACGAGCGCATCTGCGCGCTCTTCAGCATCGGCGCCAACGCCGACGGCGGCTCCAACGCGCAGGCGGCCGCGCTGGTCCTTGGTGGCATTTGGGTACTGGAGCTTCTTCTGGATGTCCTTGACCGTGATCAGGCCGGTCAGGTAGCCCTGCTCATCCACGACCGGGAGCTTCTCGACCTTGTGCTGATGCAGGATCCGGCTGGCCTGCTCCAGTGTGGTGCCGGTCGGCGCCGTGATCAGGTGGTCCTTGGTCATCACGTCGGAGATGGTCTGCCCGGTGTCCTGAATGAAACGGAGATCGCGATTGGTGAGGATGCCAACCAGTCTCCCCTCCTGGTCGGTGATCGGCACTCCCGAGATGTGATAGCGCTCCATCACCGACAGGGCGTCCGCGACCGGCTGATCGGGTCCCAATGTGACCGGCTCGACGATCATGCCGGATTCCGAGCGCTTGACCTTGTCGATCTCCGCGGCCTGGTCATCGATCGAGAGATTGCGATGCACGATCCCGATCCCGCCCTCCCGGGCAAGCGCGATCGCCAAGCGGGCCTCGGTGACGGTATCCATCGCGGCCGAGAGCAGGGGGATGTTGAGGGTGATGTCGGCCGCAACCCGGGTATTGGTCGCCACGTCCGCGGGCTGCACATCGGACCGGGCGGGGAGCAGCAGTACGTCGTCAAATGTCAGGCCCATACCGGCGAACTTGTCCGTCCGCATTCCGGCCCAGGATTCGGCGGCCGGAAGCAGATCCTGGTCATGGTCGTGATCGAGGCGTCGATGTGTCGTTGTCGTGGTTGTCATGAACTGCGGCTCCTGGTGGTCTTGGCTGCCCGGCATCCTGGTGCTGGGGTCGTGGGTTCCCGGACTCCCTACGATATGACATCCGCGCTCGGGAATGGCGTGATCCCGAGGCGCTGGGTCAGCTCTTCGGCAAAGGAGACATAGGCGGCGGCGCCCCGCGAACCGGGGTCGTACTCGGAAATTGCCTGGCCGTAACTCGGGGCCTCGGCAAGCCTGACGGATCGCGGCACGACGCTGGAAAAGATGCGGTCGGGAAAGTGACGGCGAACCTCGTCCACCACATGCGCGGAAAGTCGGGTGCGGCCATCGAACATCGTCATCAGCACCCCCAGCAAATCCAGCGACGGGTTGAGCTGGCGCTTGACGAGGTCAATGGTCGTGATCAGCTGGCTGACCCCTTCGAGCGCGAGGAACTCGCACTGGATGGGGATGACCACGGCATCAGCTGCCGTAAGGGCATTGACGGTCAGCAGCCCCAGCGATGGAGGGCAGTCGATACAGGCAATGTCGTAGCTGCGGCTGACCGCTGCCATGGCCCGCTTCAGGCGACGCTCCCGGTTCGCGCTCGTTACCAGCTCGACCTCCGCCCCGGCCAGGACAGCCGTGGTTGGCAAGAGATCGAGATTGGGACGAACGTCAGCAAGTGCCGCATCCGCTATCCCGACACCGTCGACCAAAACATCATAGGCCGTGAGGACGAGGTCCAGTTTGTCGACGCCAAGTGACGATGTGGTGTTGCCCTGAGGGTCGAGATCGACCAGGAGGACCCGGTATCCCTCACGCGCAAGAAGGACACAGGTGTTGACCGCGCTTGTCGTCTTGCCAACGCCGCCCTTCTGGTTCGCAAACGCAACCGTCCGCACTGCCATGCTCGCTGGGAGAGAACGCTCGAAGGAGTTCGTCAAAGGACCTCGGAACCAGTGGCGAACTGGACGTTCAACCACCTGACATAACGCCTGCCCCGCACGCACATGGCGGGATTCTCGGCGAGGGAAGGCAATATCTCGACGGAGGCGGGTGACATTCGGGTATGGTAAAACGCCTCCGGACACCGGAGGCGATGTTTGATCGTATCACGCCGACCGGCCAAGACTCAAACGGACAGGTCGTTGCGGACCATTCCCAAATGGGTCGTCGACGCTGCCGTGCAACTCGCGGCAACGGACTGAAGCATCGCAGGGAACCGTCAGTCCTGTGCGGTGGCGGTGCCGGAGACAAGCGAGCGAGCGGCGTTGATCTGGTCGCGAATCGCCCGGGCGGAGTGTGCGGCGGCGTCCGCGAACTGCCGGTCGTTGCCGGCATACATGATCGTTCGCGACGCGGACAGGAGCAGACCGGTCCCGGATGCGATCTCGCCAGCCCTCAGCGACGCCACGAGGTCCCCTCCCTGGGCGCCGATGCCCGGAAGCAGGACGAGTTGATCCGGGCACCGCTCGCGAACCTGGACCAGCTGGTCCGGATACGTGGCACCGACCACCAGGCCGACCGAAGCCGGATATCTGGCGTTCCAGGTCCGGCACCGGTCCGCCACCGCCAGGAAGAGCGGATCGCCGTTCGCCAGCTCGAGGTCCTGCAGGTCCCCACTGCCCGGATTGCTGGTCTTGCAGAGCATGATGACGCCCTTGCCTTCATGGGACAGGTAGGGGGCCACCGCATCCTCCCCAAGGTAGGGGTTGACCGTGATCGCATCGAAACCGAATTCATCGAACCACCCATGGGCATATGCTTCCGCCGTCGCGCCCATGTCGTTCACCTTGCAGTCCAGGATCACCGGAATATCGTACGGTATGGCGTGACGCACCGCCCAGAGCACGGATAGGCCGGTCCGGCCGAGCGCGGCGAAAAACCCGAGGTTGGGTTTGTAGGCGGCGGCGAACGGATGCGTGGCTTCGATCAGTTCATGGCAAAAGCGGACCACCGATTCCGGCGAGCGGTCGAAGTGTTCAGGCATCTGGGACTGCACCGGATCAAGCCCCACGCAGAGCAGCGATTTCTCTCCCTGAATGCGGGATGCGAGCCGTTGGTCGAACGATCCTGACACGAGGTTCCGCCTTTCGCGCGATAAGGGAGCCATTCGCCAGACTTTACCATCATGAGGCGGAGACGTCATTGTCCGTTCCGCACGAAGGAACGATTCGAACGTACAGGTGCATGTGACACCGAGGAACAGGTTTTTCCTCATGAGACGCGGTGGTACACTGCCCGTACGTCCGTAAAGGTCTATCGGTAGTTCTCGCATAGGGCGGACTCTACGGACGCCAGGACAAGCGTACCCGAATGATCAGGCGCAAGCCTTTTCCACACAGGAGCGGTTGATGTCGCCATGCACCAGGCCGAGAGCGTAATTCTGGCGTGCATTCGTCTCCCCTCCTCACCTCTGTTGATTGGGCTCGAGCGAGGAAGGTGGTACCAATCCCTGTGATCGATCAGTCCGCGCCTGCAGGGCACGCGTCGGCGCATTGGGAAGGACCGTTGCCAACGCTTGCCGATGTCTACCGGGCGCGCGCCGTGCTGCGCACGATGCTGGAACCCACCCCGCTGATCCATGCCGAGTCGTTGTCCGAGCGGCTTGGTTTTACGGCGCTCGTCAAGTGCGAGAACCTCCAGCCGACAGGGGCATTCAAGATCCGGGGCGGGTTGTATCTGCTCAGTCGCCTTTCCGGCGACGTGCGCCGGCGGGGAGTCGTCGCGGCGTCGACCGGCAACCACGGTCAGTCCATCGCCGCCGCCGCGCAGCGCACCTCCACCAGGGCAACGATCTTCGTGCCGGAGGTGGCCAATCCCCTGAAAGTGGCGGCGATCCGGCGCTTCGGCGCGGCGGTCAGGCATGAAGGTGCCGACTTCCGGGAGTGCTTCGCCGCCGCCCGGAGATACGCCGGATCGACCGGTGGACACTTCATCCATTCGGCTGATGAACCGGACCTGATCGCCGGCGTCGCAACCCATACGCTGGAAGTGATGGAGGCGCACCCGGACATCGACGCGATCTTCGTTCCGGTGGGAGGAGGCAGCGGACTCTGCGGCGCGTGTATCGCCGGAAAGGGTATCAAGCCCGACCTGAAGGTGTATGGCGTGCAGGCTGCCGGCGCTCCGGCGGTGTACGAGTCATGGAAGGCGAGAGAGCTGAAGACGCTCCCGTCGCCGGACACGTTCGCGGAAGGGCTCGCGACCAGTGAGGCGTTTTCATTGCCGGCGGCGGTGCTCTGGGATCGTGTCGACGACATTCTGCTGGTGACGGACGGAGAACTGCGGCGCGCCATTCTGACGTTGCTCGAAACCACCCGAACGCTGGTCGAAGGAGCCGGCGCCGCGGGACTGGCGGGAGCGTACCGGATGCGGCGTGACCTGGCGGGGAAGAAGGTCGCGATCATCGTGTCGGGCGGAAATTTGACGTTGGACATGTTGCGCCAGACGATGGCTGAGGAGCGTGCGTGGTGAGTAGCTGGATGGAGAAGCTCGCCGGCAAGGGCCGGCGCGGTGGCAACGGGGTTCTCGTGCAGATCGCCCGGGAGGTAGTCGGGCGCCGGCGTTCGGTGCAGGGGGCGATCAGCGAGGTCCGGCATCCGGCGGTGCTCGATGCGCTGTCGGACGACGACTTCAAGATCCTCGATGAGCTGATCGATGAGCGCATCGCCTCCGACCGCGAGTTCTCGATGGTCCTCGCCCGCCTGACACACGCGGCGGCTCACGCCAAGGGATTCGACCGCCAGACGGTCGATGCCGCCCTCCGGCTGGACGGGCTCCTGCCCTCGGAAGACCCCGCCCGGGAACGCGAGAAGCTGCTTCGCGATGCGTATCGTGCCGCCCAGCGCGCGGGTTACGTTCAGGGCGGACGTCGCGCCCTCGCCCGGCTCGGCCAGCGAGCGGCCAGCGCGGGGGATACCGAACGCGCGCTTGGGCTGCTGCAACAGCAGGTCGAGCTCGGTCCGGAAACGATGGACACCGAGGACGAAGTCGAATCCGCCATCCTGCTCAGCGACCTGTTGCGTCGCCAAGGGGATGCAAGCGGAGCACATGGCCTGATCGAGCGCGCCGGTCGCTCCTCCGAACGGCTCGGCTTCCATCAGGGACTGGCGGAGTCCACGGTCCGCCTGATCGAGATTACCCGGGACGAGCTCGACCTTGAAGGGCTGGCCGAACTCCAGGAGCGTGCGCTGGATGCGGCGGTCGCAACGGGCGATCCCGCCTTGCAAAGCAGGATCGTGGTCAACTACGCCGATACGCTGGTCCAGCTCGAACGGCTCGATGACGCGCTCATCCTGCTGGAGGACGGGCTGGGAATCGCCCGGCAGATCGGTGACGTGTCCTTGGAACGGCGCTGCCTGGAGATGCTTTCCGAAGTGGAAGCCGATCTTGGTGTGCGGCAGGCGGAGGCCGCGCGGGAACGGGAGGCAGCGGCGCAGCGCGATCGTTACGCCAACGCTCCCGGTGAAGCCGATGACGCTGTCCGTCAGGGATCGGCCCTGCTCTCCCACGGCCGCCTCGACGGCGCCCGCCAGGTGTTCGAGCAAGCCGTTGAAAAGGCCCGGAGCGCCGGCGATGAGCAGATGGAGCAGCGGGCTTATGGCGGCCTGGGCGTAACGTACTCCCAGATGAACCGGCCGGTCGAGGCCCTTAATCACCTCATGCTGGCGCTGGACCTGGCAAGATCCAGTAATGATGCCGGCCATGAGGCGCAGTGGCTTGGCAGTATTGGAGAGGCGCTCTGGAAGTTCGGTCAGGCCGACGATGCGGTCCAGGCGATCCGCCAGGCGATCACCGCCGCCCGCCAGGTCGACGATCGCGACCTCGAGGCCGGGATGTTCAGCCTGTTGGGGCGGATTCACGCCTCGACCCGCGACCTCCCGAATGCGCGCAAGTACTTCGGCCAGGCGCTTGACGTCTATCGAGACCTCGGTAAGGCCGAGGACGAGATCGCGACGTTGTCGTCGCTCGGCGCGCTGGCGATGGAGGACGGCGATCCGTCTGATGCGATCAACCTCTACGAAGAAGCGCTCCAGCTTGCGGCCCGCGCCGACGAGCGGGCGGCCGCCGTGCGAATCTATGGCCGACTTGCTCGCCTGTCGCAGCAGCAGGGCGATGACGAGGCCGCGCTGGAGGCGCTGACGCAGGCGGTGAACCTGGCGGAATCGCTGGATAACCCGACGCTGCTCGGACAGGCGCTGCAGCATCTGGCGGTCGCTCAGGATGCGACCGGAGATCCCGCCGCGATGGACACCTATGAGCATGCCCTGGTTCTCAGCCGCGAGGTCGGCGACAAGCACGGTGAGGCGATGATGCTGGTCAATGTTGGCGCCCGGTTGATGGCCACCGGCGCCCGCCGAGACGGGATGCAGCTCCTGCAGCATGCGATCGGTCTCACCGAGGAACTCGGGCAGTCCGGGGACAAGATCCGGCGCCGGGCGGAACATCTGCTGGAAGGCCCGCGCTCCGCCGATACGACTCCGGTCTCGCGGTTCCAGACGCCGCGGGAGCGGCCGCGACCGAGCCGTCCGGCGCGTCCGGCGCGTCCGGAGCAACGGACACCGGAACAGCCAGCGGAGTCTTCACCGCAGCTGTCGGACACGCCGCCTATGGCGCCACTCTCCAACGAGATGTACGCGCAATCGACATCGCTCTCCCGGTGACGTCCGAAGTTGTCTCGAACAGCGAAGGAGCCGGATCCAGCCAGGATCCGGCTCCTTCGCTGTGTCTTGTACCCTCGGCAACACGATACTCGCCCCGGGGAATCGCCGTCGCCGCACGACGGTGGGGGCGGGTTCAGCCAGGGTTCGCCGCTTGGCGCGTGAGCCAGTGCCGGAATCCCGGGCGGCATGACATCGCGTCGAGCAAACCGGTGTTCCTTCGGGCAGCCGCGCTCAACACCGGTTCGACCCCACCAATGCCGGTGGCTATACTCGCGTGGTCAGTGTAGCGACATGGCGGTTTCCAGCATTTCCCGGATCGATTGCCATTGCTACACGCAGTACGTACGGGGATGCAGAGTGCAGAGCGCACCGTGTATCCGGCGGACGAAATCATGGTCGTCCGGTCTTCCTGCAGGGTGGCGTCTCCAGGCGTCACAGGCCACGGAACACGTATCACCATCAGGGTCATCGTGAGACTTCCATCGCCAGGGCACTCCATGGGTCATGCGTTGACGCAACGACATCCAAGTGTGAGCGTGCGCCAGGCATGACGCTGTCGCCCGCGACATCTGTCGCCTTCGCCGTTTCCGGTGGCGCCCCCGCCGACGCACGATCGTGGATTTCCGTCGACCTGGCGGGACACCCGACGCCGGGCAGGCGCGGCTACATCGTGGCTACAGAGCCAGTCGAGCCGTCCGGGCGCGGCTTCGAGCTGGCCGCGCAGGCCCGCACGATCATCCTCTCCGAGATGCGGCGGCTGCGAAACTCGCCTCCCGATGTCGCGCTAGGGCGTTCCCTGGCGGCGGCGAATGCCACCATCTTCGACCAAGCCCGGGACGGCGTTGCCGCGGGAGCCGATCAGCGCGTGCTCGTCGGCGCAACCGCGATCATCCTCGAGGGTCACTCGGCTACCTTCGCCCATGTCCCGCCGGGTCAGATGGTTCTGGTCGAGGACGGTCTGGTGTATGCCATCCCCGAGCTTGAATCCTGGTTTCCGACATACGCGCAGGATATCCGGGTCACGGGAAAGGCAGAGCCGCTCGGTTTTGCGTCGTGGACGGAGCCGCTCATGGCGCAGACGGAGATCCGGCCCGGCGATACGCTGGTGCTCTGTTCGTCGGAGACGGCGCGGGCATTCGCCGAGGAAGTTGCGAGCTCGGGGTTCCAGGTCCGGGACCTCACGTATCTCCACCACCGCGACCCCGATGTTGTGCTCGACGCCTTTCGCGGCGTGGTCATCGCGCAGGACCTTCCCCGGGCAGGGGTGGCGGTGATCAGCTTTCCACCACTGCCCGACAGCGAGCAGGTTCGCACCATCGCCGATATCGGTCGGCGTAGCCGGGAGCGGGTGCGGCATGGTCGCGCCATCGTCCGGCAGTGGAAGCCTGTCCCTGGTCCCCGGCGGGATCGGGTCGCTGCCCCGGCGGAAGTCAGCGCAACCATCACCGTGTCCGGCGAGGGTGAGGAGGCGAGCGACGGTGCTCGGGATACTGCCCCGGCATCGCCAGAAGTCCAACCAACCCAACCGGCGGGCAGCACCGCGAAGCCATTACGGTCCGGCCCCCTGAAAAGCGCCCGGTCTCGCGCCGCCCGGGTTTATGAATGGGGCGAGCCGCGTTGGAACTCGACCTGGACACGGCCGTCCACGGTTGCCCAGTTCGGCGTGCCGGGCGCGCACGGCGTTTCCGTCTTCCGGGGCCAGACGAGTTACATGGGGGAGCGAAGCTGGCGACACCGCCTGCCCAGGCTTCCCGTCATTGGCTCGGCATGGATCTGGCCGTTCCTCCTCATGCTGATCCTTGGCTCGGCACTCGGGGCGCTGTATGTCCGGGAGCGATTCCTCACCCCGGAAGTCGACGAGCCAGCCCTCATCTCGGCCATCGACGAACGGATCCTGCGTGCGCAAAACGGGGATACGCCGGCGGAGGTGGTCGCCGATCTTGACCTCGCCCAACGCGGGCTCGACCAGGCTCGGGCTGCCGACGTGTCCGATGATCTTCTCGATCCTCGCCAGCAGGCGATCACGACGCGACGCGACGCGGTGACCGATGTGATCAGGATGAGCGATCTCCAACGCATCGGCACCCTTCCCGAGGAGTTCAATCAGGCTTCGGTGCGCGGGGTCAACACTCCAGCGGGAATATTCTTCGTGGCCGGCAACCTCTACCAGTGGCAACCGGAAGCGGATGGAGGCTTTCGAGAGCTCGATGTCATCCTGGAGCAGGGACGGGCAATCGATGGCATCAGGGTCGGCCGCCTGTGGGGGCTTGCCTTCGACAACGAGGGGCTATATGTCACCGACGGGGAGCATGTCTTCATGCTGCCAACCGAAACCGGCGCATGGCGGGCCGTCCCCATCGGAAAGATCAACGATCAGCCCTGGAAGCCCGGACCGCTTGCCGCGTTCGATGGGGCCGTGTACCTGCTGCAGCAGGATGGCTCCCAGATCTATCGATTCGGGATTGACGATGCCGAAGGCGAGGCGCCGCCAGTCGAGTGGCTGCAAACCGGCGCGCGGGACGACATCGGCAGAGCGCGGGACCTTGCCATCGACGCCAACATCTTTGTCCTGCTGGAAACTGGAGCAGTGCAGGTGATGTACCGTGGCGAGCTGCAGACAACCGTAGAGCCACAATACGTGCAGCCGGGCGACGCCGAGGCGCTCGTGGACGGTGCCGCGACAGGCTATCTCTACGTTGCAGTCACGGATGAAGACGAGGACACTGGCAGGATTGTCGCCTTCGATCGGGATGACGGCGCCGCTGCTCATCAGCTGCTCCTGCCGATCGGCTTCACGACCGGCGATGCCAACGTCGCGCCGCCATTCCAGGGGTTGCAGGATATCGTGGTCGATGAGGCAACGGGAACGGTCTATATCGTGAACGGGGACGCCATCTGGACCGCACGATATTCCCTGCCGGATCGGTCGACACCGGGCACACCGGGACATGACCAACCCCGTCGGTAGGACATGACGATCCCCCGGCACCAGGGAGTGCCGGGGGATCGTCCGCAGGTGATGTCCGGTTGTGCGCGTCTACGCGAAGTAGGCGGCGTTTCGCGGCTTGAACTCCGCGTACTGCTCTGGAAGATCGTCCTCGAAGAAGATCGCCTCGACCGGACATACCTCAGCACAGACCCCGCAGTCGATGCACTCGGCGGGATTGATGAAATACTGTTCCTGATCGTCGTCCGAGTGGATGCAATCGACAGGACACACCTCCACGCAGGAGGCGTCCTTGGTTCCGATGCACGGTTGCGCGATGACGTACGTCATGCCGCATACTCCTTTCCCCAGTTGGAACGGGGCCATGGTGATAAATATGGTCTTGGCCCGCTGGGTAGCATACGGCGCTCGTCGGTGACGAACTCGCAGGCATCATGAGTATAGCAACGTCCGGTGAGGGATCAAGCGACCGGGATGATCGGACGTATCGCGCAGGTCCGGGCTTGCGGGACCGGATGATATGCAAGATCCGCCGGTATGCCCGGGCAAGACGTCGTGGCTCCACGTTGGAGCATGAAACAGGGGAGCACGCACCGTGTCAGACGCATCGGTTACCAGCATTCTCGGCATGTCGGAGCCGGAACTCTACGGCTACCTCAAGGATCTCTTGCACGAGGAGGCGCAGGAAGCGGCGGACCAGAATGGGACCGCGCTCGACGAGGAGCTGGACTCGCCGGGATTCGCGGCGGCCGAGGCGGCGTCTACCTATGCGATCCGCCTGATCCTCGCCAACAATGCATTCCTGACCCGTCAGTTGCTCGACCTCGGGGTCCTGCAGACGCAGGCCCCCGACGCCGAGCAGGTGTGACCAGGGGCAAGCTTCCGCGGGGACAATCATGTTTCAAGAACTACACCGGTCCCTATCCGGCGCAGCCGCATCCCGAAACCGCGGCGCGGGCAGCCACCGCGGTAACCAGTATCCGCTCGCGGGCGCGACGAACGAGCCAATTTCGTTGAACAAGGAGGATCGCGTATCGTCCCATTCGATCCCCCCGGCGTTGCCGGACAACCTTACCGATAGTTGAGCACCTTCCAGGGATCCGGCATGACGCCGACCGGGACCTCGATCAGTGCCGGCTCGTCTGCCCGGATCGCCTCGCGAAGCTGGACGGCAAGCGCGTCAGGAGTTTCGGCCTGGCGTCCCGCGATGCCGAACGCGTCGGCGAGCTTGCGGTAATCCGGGTTGAGCAAATCCGACGCGATGGTGCGTCCGTTGAACTGGTCGGACTGGATGCGGCGGACATTGCCGTACGCTGAGTCGTTGAACACGATCGTGATGCTGGCGATGCCATGGCGGGCCTGGGTGGCGAGCTCATTGAGCGCGAAGCCGAAGCCCCCGTCCCCGTTGATGGAGACCACCACCTTGTCCGGCGCCCCGACCTTGGCTCCGAGCGATGTCGGGAAGCCCCATCCGAGCGTCCCCTGATATCCCGGTGTCAGGTAGGTGCGTGGCTCGTAGACCGGGAAGCCCATGTTGGCCCAATAGGCCACCTGCGTCATCTCGCCGACGAGAATACCGTCGTTGGGCAGCTCCCGGCGGATGGCCATGGCGAACGCTGATTGCGGAAGAATGGCGTTCAGGCGCTCGTCCGTTGCCCGCTTGAGACGGCGCAACTCGTCCTCGCGAGACGGCCGGTTCCGGTTATGCCCGGCGGTTCGTTCGGCGAGGGCGGCGAGTCCGGCCCTGGCGTCGGCAAGCAGGCCGACGGTGACCGGAAAGTTGCGTCCGATCTCCTCATCGTCGATATCCAGCTGGATAACGGTCCGTCCCTCTTTGAGTCCCCATGGGTACGTCGCCGCCTCGATGAAGCGCGTACCGACGGCGAGAACGACATCCGCGGTCTTGAGCAGCTCGGCGGCGGCAAGCCCTGACTGCGCCAGGTAGTGACGGGAGGATATCGCGCCCTTGCCGTTGCTGGTCATCACCACGGGCGCCTGCAGCATCTCGGCCAGGTGGAGGAGCTCCGTGCTCGCGTCAGCGCCGATCACCCCGCCACCGGCCCAGATCACCGGGTATTCCGCATTGCCAAGCAGCGCCGCTGCCCGGTCGATCAGCTCCGGATCACCAGTCGGGCGATCAGGACGTCCAACGCCTGGGTCAAGGGAGATCTCATCGGTCGCGAACAATGTGTCCGGCGGAATCTCGATCTCGACCGGCCGGACCCGCCCTTCCCACATCCGGGAGACCGCCTCGGTGACCAACGATGGGATGTCCCCTGGCGCGATGGCCCGGGCGGAATGCTTTGTCACGGACCGGATCATCTCCAGCTGGTTTGAGATCTCGTGGAGCTGCCCTCGTCCAACGCCGATCAGGTCCGACTGGATCTGACCTGTAACGCAGAGGACCGGTGAGTTGCAGGCGTATGCCGTCGCAAGCGCGGCGCTGGCATTGAGCAACCCCGGGCCGGGAACAACGATGCAGGTGCCAATTCGTCCCGTGACACGGGCATAGCCATCCGCCATGTAGGCGGCGGTCTGCTCGTGGCGAGGGTGAAAGACGTGCATGTTTCCCGCGGCCTGCTCGTCGTAGAGGGCGTCGAACGCACCGTCGAGTTGGACGCCGGGCAGGGCGAAGACCGTGTCGATACCCTGGCGGCGGAGCGACGCCACCAGGGCCTGGCCGCCGGTCATGGTTGTGCCGGTATTCGCCTGTTCAGCTGTGCGTTCCTGGACATTGACCACAGTCTCGCCTCCACGTTGTTGGAAAAGGGCAACCTGTCACACGCGGCGCCGGGCCGCCTGCTGGCGTCTGGTTCGATAACCTCATCGCGACCGCCCGATTGTACAACCGGTTTGCGCATTTCCGGTGAGGCCCGCGGGCCCGCGTTCTCACGACACCCAGTACCACTGCGCAAACTGCATCGTCAGCACGACCAGCAGCAGGGAGGACAAGACCGCCAGCGGTAGACCAAGCCGGCGGTTTCTGACAAGCAGGGCGATGACGACGAACAGCGGAAACAGCGGAAGGACGAAGCGGGGCATGCTCATCAGGGGGTTGACCGAGCTTGGGGTCAGCAGCGGTACGATCAGCGGCGGGATCACGAACGCGCTGTAGTACAGGGGTAGCTTTCTGAGTCCGATCAGGACAAGGGCGATCGCAAGCACGGTGACGACCAATTCCAAAACATGGCTCTCCCCGACGCGATACCGGAATTCGGAAGATGTCAGGAAGGCCCAGTTTGGGTTCGTGATCGCTTCGCTGATCCAGCCCCAATCGACCGGGCGGACGTTGAACTGGCGTATGTCGCCCAATTGGCGGACGTCGGCGGTGCATCCCTGGAGCATGCATTCGAACGTTCGCAATGGCGTCGCCGAAAAGCGGTTCCACTGCCATTGCTGCTCCGCCCAATCGAAAAACCCGAGCCCCTGCGAGCGCAGGACCCACCCGAAGACGACCGGTCCGAGCGCCGGCAGCGCCGCTGGGATCACGCTCGGGAACCACCTCCGGGGGTTCCAGCCGTATTGCTGGATAAAGAGGACGGCGAAGGGCGCAAGGAGCATCAGGCCTGCGGAACGGGTCAACGCGGCGAAGAAGCCGACGATGCCGGCAAGCAGCCACTCACCCTTGCGGGCGGCGAACAGGGCCGAGACAGCCAGGAAAAGGAACAGCGCCTCGGTGTAGATGGCGGTAAAGAAGAACGCGGTCGGAAAGAGCGCGAGCGCCCAGAGCGTTCCGCGCGCGACCGGTTCGCTGAAATCGGAGCTGACCAACCGGTAGAGCACGATCAGGGCACCCAGGAACGCGGCATTCGAGATGAGATACCCGATCGTCTGGACGGACCAGCCCGTAAGCTCCGATCCGAGTTCCATCAACCAGGGGTAGAGGGGCCAGAATGCGGCGTTGGCGGAGTAGCCGGGGTCATAGCCATCGACCGCGACCCAGCGATACCAGGTGCCATCCCAGTGCCTGAATGGCTCGACGATCCACGCTGCAACGCCATCCAGGGGGCCGAGCGGCCGTTGCCATGCGCTCGATTCCGGACCCGGGCTCGGGAATGTTCGCAACGTTCCCATGTGGTAGGCAAGGGTCGCCGGGACCTGGGTGAGAAGAAAGTGTAGGAGCCAGACTGTCAGCGGAAAGAGGGTTCCGGCCTTCGAGGAGACGAGCGCGACCGACTTCCCGCGTCCCCGCGTACGTTGCTGGATGGAGTCGAGGCGGACGGTGTCGCTGCTCACAAGCAATCTCTCTATGGCTCGGGGAGGTGATGTGTGATGATGCCGGAGGGCGGGGCCGGTTGGTACAGCGAAAGCCGGAGTGGCCAGGGTCCGCACGAATGACCACGCAAGCATAGGATGCCCACTCGCGATCCTGCCAGTGGAGACGCAGCCAGGCAGGTTGGAATCGAGCGTTACCCACAACGTCGCACGGGAGGTGTCGGATGGATCTTGGGCTACGGGGCAAGGTCGCGGTCATCGCGGCATCGAGCAAGGGGCTCGGCCGGGCGACGGCCATGACGCTGGCACGGGAAGGTGCCCTGGTGACGATCAACGGCCGTGATGCCGGGCGTCTCGATGCAACGGCCAGGGAGATTCTGGACGAGACGGGCGCCGATGTCCTCCAGGTCGTCAGCGACCTTGCTGATCCCGAGGCGTCATCGGCACTGATCGAGGAGACCGTCCGCCAGCGGGGCGGGTTGGACATCCTTGTCTGCAACGCGGGCGGTCCTCCACCGGGGAACTTCGCGTCGTTCCCGGACGACCAGCCCTGGCTTGATGCGGTCAACCTCAACCTGATGAGCACGCTGCGCATGTCCCGAGCGGCGCTTCCTCACCTTGAGGCCCGGGGAGGCGGAAGCATCACGAATATCGTCTCCATTTCGGTGAAGCAGCCGATCGCGAACCTGATCCTGTCCAATACCGCCCGGGCGGGAGTTGTCGGCCTGGCGAAGACGCTGGCGACGGAGGTCGCGGGCAGGAACATCCGGGTCAACAGCGTCTGCCCGGGCTCGATCCTGACCGATCGCATCCGGTCGATCTCCGAGCAGGAATCAGCGGGGAGCGGCGAGGATGTGGACGCTATCCTGAAGCGGGAGGGCGACGCGATCCCAATGGGACGGCACGGAACTCCGGAAGAGTTCGCCAACGTCGTTGCATTCCTGGCATCGCCAGCGGCGGCCTATGTGACGGGTGTGACGATCCAGGTCGATGGCGGCTCGTACCGCGGGCTGTTGTAGTCCGACATGGCTGATGTGATATGGCCCCCGAAATGTGTCGAGTGCGGTTGAGGGGCGGACGCCGACGGCAGTGGCCCAGTCGCCCATCGCCTCATGTGGCCCACGCAACTGAAGGGCGGACATGGTGTCCGCCCGTACGGGTCGACTCTGTGTCGACTTCAGGCACGGGGCGGTCAAGCCACTCGTTTTGGACGACCGTCCCGATGCGGCGTCGACCCAGGAGGGCGTGGACGAGATGGGTCAGAGTTCGCCGATGTCCTCGCCAGCGGCAAGGCTCCGGATCTGGCTGGCCCCCTCGCTTGATTCATCGATTCGCCAAAGCTCGTCGAACACGGCCGATGTCCGGACATCATCGACGTGGCTGACGACAAACACCTGTCGGAAATCATCGAACGTGCCGCAGATCGTACCGAGCAGATTGAGGAGGCGGGTCCGCCGATCGCGGTCCAGCGAGCCGAAGACCTCGTCCAGCACGAGAAAGCCCGGCGGGTTCGCCGCGCCGGAGCCAATCATCCGGGAGAGGGCCAAGCGGGCGGCCAATGCGATGGCGTCTCGCTCGCCACCCGAGAACGTATCCAGCGGAAAATGCTCTTCGGCGCCGTCGAACACTTCAATCCCAAAATTGCTGTCGAATTCGACGCGGTCGTACTTGTCGTCGGTGATCTCGCGGACAAGCTCGCTTGTCATGTCGCCGAGCAGCGGTGTCAACCGGCCGGCCGCATACCGCTCGAACTCGGTGAACTCGCGATACATCCTGTCCAGGTCGTCGGCGTCACGACGCCGCGCATCAGCGGTGACGACCAGCTTCCGCACGCGGTCGCGCTCGTTCCCGATCGACGTTCGGGCGTGCTCTGCTTCCCTGAGCGCGGACTGGGCGCCATGCAATGCGTCACGTGCGGACCGCTCGTCGGTACGCAAGGAGGCGAGTGCTGTGCGCGTCTCGACGAGCCGGTCCCGGTTGAACCCCAGCTCGATGCGCTCCTTCGCGAGAGCCCTGAGGTCGGCGAGGGCGGCCTCGATTCCAGTGGCAAGCCCGGCACGTTCGCGCTCCAGGGCAGGACGGCGTTCAAGGTCGTGGTCGATCTGCTCGATCGTGGTGCATGCCGCGACAGCACCGTGGTAGTCACTTACCCGCTGGCTGTAGGTATCCTCATCAAAAGTCACATCTGCTAGCGTCGCGAATTCCGCATCGACCGCCGCCTCGTCGCGAGCGAGCGCGTCGAGATGGCCCGCTATCGCCGTCAACGGTCCGCGCTGCGCGGCCATCTGGCGGTACTGGCTCACAACCAGATTGGCCCGATGGAGTGTGCTGGTGTCCGGAGGTGCATCGAGCTTTGCCGCTTGCAGCGCTCGTGCAAGGATGGCTTCGTGATCCTTGACGGTCTGTTGCTGGTCGGCCAGGTGGCTTTCGCTTGCCTGGATACTGCTGCGAACCTTGACAAGCTGGGTCGTGCGTTCGGTAAGCGCCTTGCGGGCTTCGGCGACCGCCGCGATCCGGGCGCGAACAGCCGTTATCTCTCCGGCGATGGTCGCGAGTTCGCCGGTGATCGTTTCGATCTGGGTACGCAGGGAGGCGGTCACGATCACCGCATCTTCCGCCGAGAACGGCCGGGCACAGGTCGGACAGCGATCCTCGAAATGCGCCTCGTCAAGGCTGCGGACAAGTTTGCGCGTCTGATCCCGGCGCCCTTCAAGCGTGGTTTGCTCGGCCGCCAGGGTGGCAAGGCGTTCCTGGAGAGTCTCCCGCTCCAGCTCCAGGGCGCTGCCTTCGACGGTCGGATCGCCACCGGCGAGAAGCGCTTCCAGCTCCTGGTCGAGGTCCCGGCGCCGTTGGTGATATCGCTCAAGAAGTTCCCCGGAGCGACGCAACTGCTGATCGAGATCGCGACTTTGAATCAATGCCTGCTCGCGGGCTTCGGCCGCGGAGACATTTAGCCGGTCCAGCACCGACACGAGGTCCCGTACGGCCTCGACGGGGCGGGCATGGTGCTCGTTCGACCATGCCCAGCCGGCGACCCTGGTGACCTGATCGACGCCCTCGACGATCGAGCGCACCGAATTCAGCGAGTCCCGTTTTCGCTGTCGAAGATCGCGAAGCGCCTGTTCCACCTCGCGGCGACGCCCAAACTTGGCGCGCTCGGCATCCAGCGCGGCGATCTCACACTTCAGCGAGTCAAGACGGGCCGCAACCGGCTCGAGCTGGGCGCGCTGGCTGGCACGGGCGTCCAGCCGGTCGAGCTCGGCAGCGATATGGGCAGTGCGCTCCCGCATGGACTCCGATTCCGCGGTCCTCTGGGCGATCCGCTGCTCGATCGCTGCATCGTTCTCCCGGAGGATCTCGAGCGCGGCGAGAGACGCTTCCGTCTCGCTGATCCGCGACGCGAGCGATGATGCGCTGGCGGATGCCGCTGCCATCTGGGCCTGCCGCTCCGCAATCTCCTTGTCGCTCGCCTCGATCTCCCCCTCGAAGTCGCGACCGGCCGACTGGTCCTCATACTGGCGGAGCATCGCGTCGGCGGCGTTGACCGCTCGCTTCCGGTCCTCGGCGATGGACTGCTGAGCGACCCGGATCGTTTCTAGCCCGAGGAGCTTGCCGACCTCGCGCCGGCGGTTGGTATCGCCCAGGTTGCCGAAGAAATGGAGCTCCTTCTGGCGGGTGAAAAAGGTCGCGACGAAGGCCGAGTGGCTCAGCCCGATCAGCGTGTTGGCGACGTAGTCGCTAACCTGCCGCGTGCCCTGAACGATGGTGTCTTCGTTCCCACCTTCATCGACTTCATAGATCGCGGCAACGGTGGTGCTTCGCTTGAGCTCGCGCTCGACGATGAATTGCCCGCCCCCCGTGCGCGATGCCAGGGTCACGGCC
>DASYVY010000054.1:0-3085 GCA_035936535.1 Thermomicrobiales bacterium
CCATCGTAGTGAGTAGACCGTCCCCTCACCCGGGTCGAGCGCGACCGATCCCGAGGCATGCAGGCCACGCTCGCAACAGACGGTGGCGAACCCCTCGGTGCGGATATAGAGCATCCGTGCTTCCTTGGGCGCGAACCGGACATCCGTCTTGTCGCCTGTCTCCCGGGTCACGGTCCAGCCGGCCTTGTTGTCGGCATTGATGACGCTGATCGAGAGCCAGTCGATCTCGCGGGTCACGTAGCCGACGAGGTTGCGCCCCGGCACCCAGTCCAGCGAGTGACGGATCGCGCTCGCCTTGTCCGTGGTGAGGTTCTTCAGCTCGCTCGTCGCGACCGTATAGACGTAGATATCAGCATGCTCCGGCCCATCGGGGCGTTGCCGGGTGAACGCCAGGAACTTGCCATCCCGCGACCAGGCGGGCTCGCGGTCGTCCTGCCCGCTCCAGGACAGGAGCTCGATGCGGGCCGGCCCCTCGCTGTTGGGAGAGGCGAGGGCGATCACGTCGCGCCGGTCGCGGGTCTGCACGAAGGCGATCGTCTCGCCGTTCGGAGACCAGCGGGGCGATCGCTCCGGAGCTGTCCCGTTGGTCAGCCGGCGTACCTGGCGAGGCGCAGCCTTCTGGCCGAGTTCCACGAAGGACACCGGATCGTCAGCGGTCCCGTTCGCGGACGTTGCCGCACCGGCATCAGCAACCACCTGGTCGGCATCCGCCAGGGACGTCCGGGACGCCACCTGGTCTGCGTCTGTCCCCTCCGTGCCCGTCCCATCCGCTGAGGTTCCTTCGTCTGGATCGGCACCCGACTGGGCATCCACTTCAGCTTCGGCTGCCGCGGCGACCCGGGAGGACTCTGCGCCGTCCCCGGTGGAAGCCGGCTCGTCACCTCCCTCTGATTCGCCGGACGCGGCTGCCCCGGAAGCGACATCGTCACCGCTCGCTCCCGAGCCCGGGCTGGGCACGAGCCAGATCGCCACCGGCTCCCCGGCCGATTGCCGTCCGGCAAGCGCGATCGTCGTCCCGTCCGGCGACCACTGGGGCCCGCGGATCGTCCGCCCGGTATCCGGATCGCGATCGATCACCGGCTCGAATGGAAGAGAGACGGCCTGTGCATCGCCACCATCAACCGGGCTCAACCAGAGTCGCGGCTGGCCATCGGCGTCATCCAGCAGAAAGGCGATCCACTGGCCGTCCGGCGATGCCTCCGGCGTTTGCGGGATGGTGACGCGGGATCGGAACAGGGTGTCGGTGGCGTCCAGAGGACGGCCGGACACCGCCATCGCCGATCTGGTCACGTCCGGGGCGGGCTGCCCATCGCGGGGATCGCGGCCCTGCTCCTGATCCTGCTCCTGATCGATATCGGTCACGGTGTCTGTCCCGGTCTCGGTCCCAGTCAGGCGGGCTGCTGACCGGGCGCTGGTATCCGTCATGAATGTCTTTCTCCTGCTCCCCGCCAGCGGTGCTGTGCGGGTCGCCCGGGCGTGCTTCAGCGGCGAACGCGGATGGACTGCCGGCTACCGCACTGCCCGTTGGCGGGAGCGATTCCGGGAGTGGCGCTCGGGAATGCGAGGCGCACCCGCCGGGATCGACCCGACAGACGGCGAGCCGACGCCAGGCGAGCATCCATCATGAGTTTGTGTCGTTCGTCTGGGTTGGTCACGACCGTGACCGCACACGACGCCCCCGGAGCTTTCGGCGCGATTCCATCCGGATGGAATCGCGTGATCTTTACCATCCCAACACGAGTATTAGGCAAACGGGATGGTGGGGCCTGGCTGGATCGATACGGGTGCGGCGACATCCGTTGATCACACGGGCCCGCGACCGCTCCGTGCTGGCATCATGGTAGCCGTGCGGCGATCAGCCTGCCACATGCCGTGGCGGGGAACGCGAGCCCGCGTCGCTTACCCGGTCTCCGTCCGCTTGCAACTCGCTGCCCGCGCCACCGCCAGCGCCTGTTCGGTTGAGGCGATCAGCGATGGCTCCCCGAGTTCGCGGCGAACCGCCAGCGCCGTTTCAAGGGTCTCGACCGCGTCCTGGAGCCGACCGGCATCGAGCAGCGTCTTGCCCAGATGCTGCAGGGCGAAATGCAGATAGTCCGCGCAGTCCGGGTCGGCGCTCGCGCCCAGCGCCTGATTGAGCAGCGCTTCGGCAGCGTCAAACCGATCACGGCAGCGGTTCAACTCGCCTAGCCGGATCAGGGTGGCCACGCGCATCCGCCGTTCGCCACGACGCGTCGCGATGTCGAGTGCTCGTTCGAGCACCATCGCTGATTCCACGAACCACCCCGAGTTGCGGTCGACCTCGCCGAGATACCCGAGCGCACGGACCAGCGCCGGTTCGTCACCACGTCGCTGGGCATGGGCTATGTGGGATTCGGCCATCCCACGGCACGGTCCAGCAGACTGCGGTCGGTCACGACCTGGCGGAGCTGGGCATCCATCCCGCTTGCTGCCTGAAGATCGGGCAGCGGTGGCAGGGTCACATCCGCCCCCTTGGGAACAATCGGCGAGCACCGGAGTGGCGAGTTCGCCGTCGATCAATTAAGCGTAATTCAGTACCGGCACTGATTATCCACCTGAACGCTCTGGTGGCCGGCCTGATTACCTTTTGGCCGAACGCTCCATCCTCGCCTCACGCGACGAGCAGGCACCTCCCCGCGGGGGGAGAGCGGGGAGCCTACGCTTGGTCAAAGAGCGGGATGACGTCCTGGGCGAACCGGTTCATCGTCTCCTGATCGTAGGCGACCCGGGGGAACGACATGATGAAGTAGTTGAATCCGAGATCGATCTTCGGTTGCGCCCGCTCGCGAATCTCCTCGGGAGTGCCGACGATCGTGTTCTTCGCGTACTCCTCCAACGATGTGTCACCCCGGACGTGCGCGGTCGCTTTCTCCGGGTCGTCGTTCGGGCCGATCGGATGGGCGCTGAGCCCGGTCGAGCGGACGATCTCGTCGTAGTTGCGGCCAACCGTCTCACAGTGTCCCTTGAGGACATCGAGCTTGTGCTGGAGCGTTTCGAGATCGCCGCCGACGTTGCAGGCGTCCCCGTACTGCGCCACCAGCTTGAGCGTGACCTTCTCGCCACCGCC
>DASYVY010000055.1:0-14493 GCA_035936535.1 Thermomicrobiales bacterium
GTGGTGCCGTAGCCCAGCACTTCGGCCAGGATCGTCGCTCCCCGGGCAAGGGCATACTCCCGTTCTTCCAGCACCAGCACGGCCGCCCCTTCCGCGAGGACAAAGCCATCCCTCCCGGCGTCGAACGGCCGGCTCGCGCGCTCCGGCTCGTCATTGCGCCGGGACAATGCGCCCATTGCATTGAACCCGGCGATCCCCATCCGCGTCACGGGAGCCTCCCCACCACCGGCGATCATCACATCGGCGAAGCCATGGCGAATCATCAGGGCCGCTTCACCGATCGCGTGGGCGGAGCTGGCACAGGCGGACACCGTGGCGAAATTGGGACCCTTGGCGCCGATATCGATCGCGACGGTGCCAGCCGCCATGTTGGGAAGCATCATGGGAACGAAAAAGGGAGAGATCCGGTTTGCGCCCTTGGCAAGCAGCGTTTCGACGCCGAACTCGAAGGTCTCCATGCCGCCCATCCCGGTCCCGATCAGCACACCGGTGCGTAGCGGATCGGCGGCGATGTCGATCCCCGCCTGGGTGACCGCCTGGCGGGTCGCCGCCACGGAGAGCTGGGTGTAGCGATCCATGCGCCGGCTTTCCTTGCGGCCGAGCGCGATCCCGGGATCGAAGTCCCTGACCTCCCCGGCGAATCGGGTTTCGTATCCGTCTGTGTCGAACCGAGTGATCGGACCGATCCCTGATTGGCCGCTGCAGATGGCGTTCCAGATATCCGGAACCGAGTTGCCACTACAGCAGAGAGCGCCCATGCCCGTGATAACGACACGCCGGCGCTCCTGAATGCCCGCGTTCGACCCGTGCCTATCAACCATTGCGAATGATTCTCCCCGCCCTCGAACCGGTCATGGATTCACGTGTCGATGGGCCATGCTGATGTTCCGCAATCTTACCCGGTCCAGAGCACGTGGCATTCCAAAGGTCGGCGCTCTTCGCGAGGGAGAACGCGGCGGCGCCTGTTCGGGATAACCGCACGGTGACGACGGAGGGCGATCGCGATCCCAATTCATCGGTCACCGCCGCTCGCCGCGGGCACCTGCATGTTGAAGGGGCCTGGCGATCGTGATAGGCTCAATGTTCGGTCGGCCCCGCGGCCGCCGTGGCATGTGATGTGGTCTTGAGCCAACTTTCTGAGAGCCGGGAGCTGCTCCTGCGTGGGACGTGTCCTGCGTGTGGTCCGCGGCACCCACCTGCAAACGCAGGTTCAAGGCTCCGCATCGTGTCCGGCGTCGCCGGGGTCGACCTTTTCCCTCCGAGTCCGCTAGACCGACAGACTTCCCGCCCCCTGGCTGGTTGCCGTGACCTGCCCATCTTTTACCACTTCGGGAGGTCGCATGATCGCCGTCATCCTTGGGCCGGACGCCTCGATGGTTCGAGCCGAGGTGCGCCGACGCGTTACTGCCGCTGATCCCTCGGGCCAGAGCACCACGATCATGGATGGGAAGACAGCAGGATTGCATGACGTCCAGATGGCTGTCGCCAGTATCGGGTTCTTCGGAGCTGGCCGGGTTATCGTTGTGGAAGATTTGATCGCCCGCCTGGGCAAGCAGGGCGCCCGCGATGGTGGCTCCGTTCCGGACTGGCCAGCGCTGTTTGCATCGGTTCCCAACGTGACGATGCTCGTTCTGGCCGATCCCTCGCTGGCCACATTGCCGGCGGGAGTCAAGAAGGCGTTGCCTTCCGACGCGTCCGTTACGCTGTGCGAGCCACCGCGCGGTCGTGAGCTGACCCGATGGATCCAGGACCGGGCCGCCGCTCAGCATTCGTCGATCGACGAGCCGACCGCCCGATTGCTGGCCGAAACGCTGTACCCGCAGAGCTGGACAACCAAGTCAAACAACCCGGCCTTTGACCGCCCACCCGATCTGGAACTGCTCGATAACGAGATCGCCAAGCTGGCGGTTGCGGCGGCTCCGCGACCGATTGCCGCCGCTGACGTCCGCACCATGACGATGCAGGGGGATACCGACCAAATCTTCGCTTTCATCGACGCCGCGAGTACAGGGCGCCTCGCCCAGGCAGTCGCCGAGCTCGATCGTCTTCTCGCCGCCGGCGAAGATCCGTACAAGCTCCTCGCCCAGCTCAGTCAGACAGTCGAGTTGTCGGTCGTGATGGGTGCCTCCACCGGTCGCCAACCGGCCGATGTCGGTCGATCACTCAAGCTGCCCAACGCCAACCGGATGAACGCGATCGCGCGTGGCCTCCGGGGGCAACCACCTCACCTTCCGGCACGCGCCGCCGAAGCACTCAAGACGGCCGACCGGCGATTGAAAACCGGTGAGCTCCGCGACCCCGTCGATGCATTGCACGAGGCGATCGCAACGATCGCCGCTGCCCGTCGCTGACACAGTGACGGGATGGACACCCTCGCGTGTGTCCATCCCGTTCGCAATGACCGCCCGGTCGCGATATCGGTTACGCCTGCGCCCCGGTAGAAGCCGTTCCCTCGCTCAGTGCGTTGAACTTCTTCATCAAGCGGGACTTCCGGCGCGCCGCGTTGTTCCGGTGGATGACGCCCTTGGACGCCACGCGGTCGAGTGTCCGGGTCGCCGTCAGCACCGCCACGGCGGCCGCATCCTGATCTCCGGAGTTGATGGCCAGTTCGGCCTTCTTGACGAGTGTACGTGCCGAGGACCGGAACGGCCGGTTGCGCAGCCGGCGTTGCTCCGATGTACGAATCCGTTTCAAGGCAGACTTGCTGTTAGCCAAGGTGAACCATCCTCCGAGTAAGGATTCATGTCATGCTGGCGGAAAACGCCGGACAACTTCAGGAATGCACACGAAAAAGCCGAACCTGGGATCGGCAACCGGAACAGTTTAGCAGATACGCCCGGGTCACTCCAATGCATCGCACCGAGCGGCCAGGAGATGTCCCTTGCGCTAGTCATCCCCATCCACGGTGGATCTCCTGTGTCGTTCGGTGTTCACACGTGGCCCGTCCTGCCGCAGGCCACTCCGCGATGCGATCGATGCTCTTGCCAAATCAGGCATACTTTGGCCATGAGCCAGGCGACGCAGGTATTCAACCCCCACCCCCAGCCCAGCAACGAAACGGCAGAGGAGCAGGCTGAAGCCGCATCCTCCGGCGTTGCCACTCCGACCGCCATGCGGGCCGCTCCGAGCATGGCGACCAGCGCCGTGATCGTCGGTCTCGCGTTCGTCATGAGTCGCATCCTTGGGCTCGGCCGCGAGGTTATCCTCGCCAACGCATTCGGGACCGGACGGGAGATGGATGCCTATGTCAGCGCCTTCCGGATTCCCGACCTGCTCTTCCTGGTCGTGATGGCGGGGTCGTTCGGTGCCGCGTTCATTCCGGTGTTCGGGGAATACCTCACCAACGGTGACCAGGAGCGTGCCTGGCGGCTGGCCTCCGCCGTCCTGACCTGGGCCGGGATCGGGGTTCTCGTCATGAGTGCGGTCTGCTTCGTGCTGGCCCGACCGCTGATGTTCCTTGTCGCTCCCGGATTCGACGACGAAACCGCGGACATGGCGGTCAACCTGATGCGGATCCTCCTCCTCTCCCCAGTGTTTCTCGGGTTCGGAATTGCGGCCAAAGGCATCCTCGAAGCCCATCACCAGTTCACGCTGCCCGCCCTTGCGCCCCTGCTCTACAACGTCGCGATCATCATTGGCGCGCTGTTCTTCGTCGAGGATCACGGGATCTACGCCGTCGGCTGGGCGGTGATCATCGGCGCCCTGGGTCACTTCCTGATCCAGGTGCCGGGTCTCCTGCGGGCGGGAATCCGGTTTCGGCCGACCATCTCCCGGCAGGTCGAAGGCCTGGGGGAGGTCACGCGGCTGCTCGGACCGAGGGTGATCGGAAGCGCGGCCTTTCAGTTCAACTTCATCGCCGTCAATGCGTTCGCGTCGACCTCCGCCGACGAACACGTCTCCGCGATCAACTATGCCTGGCAACTGTTGATGCTGCCGCATGGGGTGCTCGCGCTCAGTATCTCGACGGTCGTGTTCCCGTCGCTTGCGGCGCTCTACAGCCATGGAGACAACGATGGATTCCGGTCGATGCTCGATCGCGCCCTGCGGCCTCTGCTCTTCCTGTCGGTTCCCGCCGGTATCGGCTTGTTGCTGCTGCGCGAGCCAATCGTCCGCGTGATCTTCGAGAGCGGCGACTTCGATCGCGCATCGACCCGGCTCGTGATCGCGCCACTCGCCTGGTTCGCGTTCGGGCTGATCGGGTATGCACTGACCGAGATCCTCACTCGTGTCTTCTACGCCACCCGCGACACGCGCACTCCAGTCGTCACCGGGGTGCTGACGGTGATCCTCAATCTCCTGCTCTGCATGCTCTTCATCGATACCCTTGGTTACACCGGGCTTGCGCTAGCCCTGAGCGCGACCACCAGCGCCGAAGCCGTGATCCTCCTGCTCTTCCTTCGCGAGCGGATCGGTCCCATCTTCTCTCCCGGCTTTACCGGCTGGATGGTTCGCGTGGCCGCGGCCGGCGCCGTCATGGCGGCGATCATCCTGGTCACGGCCCCCACCCTCGAACGGGTGCTCGAAGCGGACGGATCGAGTCGCATCCAGGCGTACCTGCTCTTCGTCTATGCGATGGGGTTGTACGTGCTCAGCTTTGTGCTGGCGGCGTACATGCTGCGGATCCCTGAGCTGCAACAGATGACGGGCAAGGTCGCGCGCAGGCTGCCCGGTGGGCTCCGCCACCCCCTTGAACGGATCGGCCTGGCCTGACGCTGGTTCGCCGGCGGCGTGCCGCGAATTGGCTATACTGCATGGTGCAGTCGGGTCGGGGTCTGCACGGAGGTGCCCCCGGCCTCTTCCTTGCCCGATCCAGCGGCTTGCTACGCGAATGACCGGCAGACGATCGGCATTGCCGTTGTCCGCCAACACGCGATGCCATTAACCACGACACCGTTCCGGAGCATCGCCGGTATCGAAACGAGAGTGCACCAGGCGCCATGACCTACCCTTCCTCCACGTCGCACATCCGAAACTTCAGCATCATCGCCCACATCGACCACGGCAAGTCGACCCTCGCCGACCGGCTGCTGCAGCGTACCGGAACGGTCGCGGAGCGTGACCTGACAAACCAGATGCTGGACTCCATGGACCTGGAGCGGGAAAAGGGGATCACGATCAAGGCGCGGGCGGTTCGCATGACCTACCGTGCCAAGGACGGCAAGGAGTACGAGCTCAATCTGATCGATACGCCCGGCCACGTGGACTTCTCGTATGAGGTGAGCCGGAGCCTGGCCGCCTGCGAAGGTGCGTTGCTCGTGGTCGATGCCGCGCAGGGCATCGAAGCCCAGACCATGGCCAATGTTTACCTCGCGCTAGAGCATGACCTCGCGATCGTCGCCGTCATCAACAAGATCGATCTGCCGAACGCCGATCCTGAGCGCGTCTCGCAGGAGGTCGGGCAGTTCATTGGCCTGCTCGACGACGAGATCATCCCTGCCTCGGCCAAGGAGGGACGGGGCATCGACGAGATCCTCGAAGCGATCGTCGAAAAGATTCCGCCACCTCCGGATAGCGGCGCCAACCGTCCGCTGCGCGGGCTGATCTTCGACTCCCACTACGATCCGTACAAGGGTGTCATCGCCTACGTCAAGATTGTCGACGGTGAGGTGCATTCCGGCGACCGGATGCGGGTGATGGGCACCGGAAAGAATGCGGAGATCCTCGAGCTTGGCTTCTTCGGCCCAAACCTCGTCGCGACGCCAAGCCTCAAAACGGGCGAGGTCGGCTACATCGCGACCGGCCTCAAGGTCGTCAAGGATTGCCAGGTCGGGGACACGATCACCCTCGCCAGCTCCCCCGCGACCGAGCCGCTGCCCGGCTATCGCCCAGCGAAGCCGATGGTGTTCGCCGGCCTCTATCCCGTCGACAGTGAGGACTTCCCGATCCTGCGCGATGCGCTGGAACGGCTCCAGCTTAACGACGGGGCGCTGACCTACCTTCCCGAATCATCGCTGGCGCTGGGCTTCGGCTTTCGCTGCGGGTTTCTCGGTCTCCTTCACATGGAGATCATTCAGGAGCGGCTGGAGCGGGAATACGACCTCGACCTGCTTGCGACCGCGCCGAGCGTAAAGTACGAAGTGACCATGAACGGCGGCGAGGTGCGAGAGATCGACAACCCGTCGGAGATGCCCCCACCGGGCGAAATCGAGAGCATCAGCGAACCTTGGATGAAGCTGACGATCATCGCGCCGTCACGGTACATCGGCACGATCATGGATTTGACGACGTCCCGTCGCGGGGTGTTCGAGGAGATGACCTACCTGGACGAGGACCGTGTCCAGCTGAGCTACACGATTCCGCTCGGTGAGCTGATCGTCGAGTTCTACGACCAGCTCAAGAGCCGCACCCAGGGCTATGCCTCGCTCGATTACACCCTCGCCGGCATGCAACCAGCGGACCTTGTCAAGCTCGACGTGCTCGTCAACGGGCAGGCGGTGGATGCGCTCTCGATCATCACCCACCGCGACGATGCCTATTACAAGGGGCGAGAGCTGGTGAATGTGCTGCGGGAGCTGATCCCGCGCCAGATGTTCGATGTGCCGATCCAGGCCTCCATCGGCAGCCGGATCATTGCCCGGGAGACCGTCAAGGCGATGCGGAAGAACGTTCTCGCCAAGTGTTATGGCGGTGACATCACCCGCAAGCGCAAGCTGCTGGAAAAGCAGAAGGAGGGCAAGGCGCGGATGAAGATGGTCGGCAGTGTCGAGATCCCGCAGGACGCATTCATGGCTGTCCTGAGCCTTGGCAGTTCGTCGGACAGGGCGGCGGCAAAGGGATGAGCCGGGAGCAGGCGGATATCACCATCGTCGGACTCGGTCCGGGTCCCGCAAGGCACTGGACGGGAGCCGCGCAAATAGCGCTGGAGGGAGCCACGGTCCTGTTCGTCCGCGCCCATCCTGGCATGGATCTGGGCGATCTGACAGGACGACAGGGTGTCATCGATATCGAGCCGTTGTGTCAACCGGACGCGGCGGCGGGCGGGCGATGGCGTGCCGCCGTGCTGGCCGTCTGTGATGCCGCGGAGCGACATCCGGTCGTGCTCTCGATCCCCGGCCACCCCCGTTTCGGTGAGGGCTTGGTCCTTGGGACGCTTGCCGAGGCCGCACGGCGTGGTCTGACGACACGCGTGCTGGACGGCATAAGCGTCGTGGATCTCATCGCCACGGCGCTCGGCGTCGATCCACTGCTAGAAGGCGTGCAGTGCTTCACCGGACGCCAGGTGTTGGCGGAGATTCCCGAGGAGCCTTTCGCGGGAGGGGCCTTCAGCGGGTCGCCACATCGGCCGCTCCTCTTCACCCACATGTACGAGGCCGAGACCATGAGCGGCGTCGCCCGGCTGCTCGGGCGTATCCTGCCGCCCGACCATCCGGTCACCCGGATCGAGGCGGCGGGGATGCCGGAAGAGCGCATCAGCCAGCACACTCTCAGCGGGCTGGCGTGCGTTGAGGCGGGCCCACTAGTCGCCCTCTGGGTGCCAGCGCAAGCCGAGCTGGAGGCCACTCGTGACCCGCGCACCCTCCAGCACATCGTGGCGCGGTTGCGGGAACCGGATGGTTGTCCGTGGGACCGCGAGCAGACGCATCAGTCCCTGCGGGATGCGATCATCGACGAGGCGTACGAGGTCACCGACGCGATCGATTCCGGGGACCCGGACAACCTGGCCGAAGAGCTGGGCGATCTGCTGCTGCTGATCACGATGCACGCACAGATTGCGAGTGAGGCGGGAACGTTCGCGATCGAGGATGTGCAGGAGTCGATCGCGACGAAGATCATCGGCCGTCACCCGCACGTGTTTGGCGACGATATCGTGGAGAGCGAGGCCGATCTACACCGGATCTGGCGAGAAGCCAAAGCGCGTGAGCGTGCGGCGAGGCCCGGCAAGGGCGGGCTCAAGGATCTCGATGGCGAGCCACGCTCGATGCCGGCGCTTACCCGGGCGACACGCGTGCTGCGCGACCGCCCGCTTGTTCCCGATACGGCATCATCCACACCCGAGCAGCGCGCCGATCGGCTGCTGCGGGCGATTGCGGAAGTGGTCGCCGCCGGGGACGACCCGGACGCCGTCCTTCGCGCCCGGCTGATCCAGCATGCAACCGGTGGTGCCGACCCGGGCAGGGTCGCCCGTGACCCAGCATCCGAACCCAGCGACGTATCAGGAGAGTAGACCGTTCATGCAGCCGATCGATGTCGAGCCACACGTAATCGGGAGGATCACCTGCGGCAGCTTGGGCGCCGCCGATGCAGGGCGGGAACTGACGGTGAACGGCTGGGTCAACCGTCGGCGCGACCTCGGCGGGCTGATCTTCATCGATCTCCGCGACCGCTTCGGGATCACCCAGGTTGTCTTCAATCCCCAGGTAGCCCCTGACGCCCACGAAACGGCGAGCCGGCTGCGAAACGAGTATGTGATCAGCGTCACCGGAAAGGTCAACATCCGTCCGGAAGGGACCGAGAACGCACGGATGGCCACCGGCCAGATCGAGCTCGAGGCGTACCAAGTCGACATCCTGAACGAGGCGAAGACACCTCCCTTCTACGTCAACGAGGAGGTGGACGTCGACGAGAGTTTGCGGCTCCGCTATCGCTATCTCGACCTGCGGCGCCAGCGCATGCAACGCAATATCCTGCTGCGCTACCGGATCGTGCGGGCGATCCGGCAATTCCTGGATGCGCGCGGGTTCGTTGATGTCGAGACACCACTCCTGATCAAGAGCACGCCGGAGGGAGCCCGGGACTTTCTGGTTCCCAGCAGCGGGTTGCCGGGGACCTTCTACGCGCTGCCGCAATCTCCCCAGCAGCTCAAGCAATTGCTGATGGTGGCCGGTCTCGATCGGTATTACCAGATTGCCCGCTGCTTCCGCGACGAAGCGCAACGGGCCGACCGACAGCCCGAGTTCACGCAGCTGGATCTGGAGATGACGTTCGTCCGCGAAGAGGACGTGATGTCGCTGATGGAGGAGCTATATACCGAGATCGCCAGCGCCTACAGCGACAAGACCATCCAGGAGTTGCCCTTCCCGCGCCTCACCTACGCCGAAGCGATGGACCGCTTCGGCAACGACCGGCCCGACCTTCGCTTCGGGCTCGAGCTCCAGAACGTCTCCGACGCGCTGCGCTCGACCGGGTTCAAGGCCTTCGCCGGTGTTCTCGAGGCAGGCGGGCAGGTCAAGGCGATCGTCGTTCCCGGCGCCGGGGGGTACACCCGACGCGAGATCGACGAGATCACCGAGATTGCCCGGGCGGCGGGCGCAAAGGGGCTGGCCACGATCGCCGTCAGCGAGGACGGCGTCAAGTCACCGATCGCCAAGTTCCTGTCGGACGAGGAGATCGCGGCCCTGACCACGGCGATCGGCGCTGGTCCCGGTGACCTTGTCCTGATCGTCGCCGACCAAGCGGCGGTGGTAGCCAGGGCGCTTTCAACGTTGCGTGACACCTTCGGCGAGCGGCTCAACCTGGCGGACCCGGATGTCCTCGCCTTTTGCTGGATCTACGAGTTCCCGCTGCTGGAATGGGACGAGGAAGGCGCCCGCTGGGATGCGACGCACAATCCCTTTTCCGGGTACTTCGCCGAAGACGAGCCGTTGTTGGACTCCGACCCGGCGGCGGTCCGAGCCAAACAGTACGACCTTGTTGGCAATGGCAATGAGCTGGGCGGCGGTAGCATCCGCATCCATCAGCGGGCCAAGCAGGAGCGCGTGTTCGAGCTGATGGGGCACAGGCGTGAGGATCAGGCCGAGCGCTTCGGTACGCTGCTCGACGCCCTGGAGTATGGCGCGCCCCCGCACGGCGGGATCGCGATGGGAATCGATCGATTCGCGATGCTGCTGGCCGATGAGGACAGTATCCGCGATGTGATCGCGTTTCCCAAGAATCAGCGCGGAATGGACGTGATGTTCCAGGCACCGGCGATGGTGGCTGAAGAGCAACTCGCGGAACTCGGGCTTGCCATCCGGGCGGAGGCGGTGGAGAAGACGCAAGCGGCGTCGATAGCCGAGTCACAGGCGGACCTGTCAGCGCCCGAGAGCGGATCCGAACCGAAACATTCGTAGGGGAGCCCCAGTAGGCTCCCGCGGTTCCCACCACATGGCAGTGGTGCATGCGATCCGGCCAACACGGGACGACACAGGGCCGTCCCCCAAAGAACTCCATGCGCCGGCTATTCGATCCAGGACATGCCACTCGTGGCGTCGATCCCCGGCTCCTCGACGAGTTTCCGCGGCTCGCCGCTCAGCATCTGCTGTTCGGCGTCTATCGGAGCGACCCAGATCGTAAAGGACTGGTCGTTGGGCGTCATGTACGCCAACGAACGTCCATCGGGGGACCATGTTGCATTGGTGGCCTGAAGACCTTGGGTGAGCCGGGACGCCACCCCGCTTTCGATTTCGATGATCCAGAGATCGCTGATGCCGGCCTCGTCCCGAATGGACACAACCACCCGGGAGCCATCCGGAGACAGCGTCGGGTCATAAGCGCCCTGCACGCCTTCGGCGATAGGATAGGTCTCCTCCGCCCGGAAGTCTCGCAGTGCGACGTAGGTCGTTCCCCCCTCTGGGCCACCCGCGGCCAGCACCGTATAGACGGCGGAGGAACCATCGCGGCTGAGCTCCAGGTGCTCGATGCTTCCCGCATCCTGGCCATTCCCGGGCGCGATTCTGGGATTGCGCGCGTTGGCTTCCACCAGCCAGAGTTGCATCAGCCGATCCGGCGCGTCACGGTCGGAGATAAACCCCAGACGACCGGAGGCGCTCCAGCTTGGATCGATTGCCCAGGAGCTGGAAGCTACGTAATCCGGGCTGCCGCTTTCGACAAAGGGCTCATTGTCGGTGATCCGGGTGTTGCGTTCCGTCTCCCGATCGAAGATCACGAGGTTGGAAAAGCTGCCGCCGCTCTCGATATAGGCAACAGCGTCACCGGTGGGAGACAGGCTTGCATCCATCGCGGCACCAGATTCCACCACAGCCTCGGATCCATCCGGCGTCCAGACCCAAACATCTCCATCGCGCACGAACGCGATCTCCCCGGCGAGATCGCCGGACTGGGCGGCAGTCACTGGAGCAACGACCGGGATAAGCAGCATCACCACGGTGATCAGCAGGAACCTCGCCCGTTCCCACGCGTATGAGCCCCGGACCATTACGGCATGGCCCCCTGCCCCGGGAAGCCGCGTTCCGCCAAGAGTGACCGGGCCACCTCCGCCTCGTTCCAGGGTTGATGCTCGTAACCGACGATGATGCTGCGCTCGTGCCCCTTGCCCGCGAGCAGCACGCAGTCACCCGGTCTTGCAAGCTCGAATGCTTTCGCAATGGCCACGCGTCGATCGGCAACCCGGAAGAACGTTTCGCCTTCAGTTCCACCGGCGGCTTTCGCACCCGCCGCGATATCGGCGAGGATGTGCTCGGGATCCTCGTTCCGGGGATCCTCGTTGGTGAAGATGCTGATATCGGCCATCGTGGCGCAGATTCGCCCTTGCATCGGGCGCTTGCCACGGTCACGCTCTCCGGCGCTGCCGGTCACGATGATCAACCGCCCATTCCCGCCGATGTCGCGCAGGAGCGCCAGCACCTTTTCGATCGACTCAGGCGTGTGCGCATAGTCCACGATCACGGTATACGGCTGACCAGCATTGATCGACTCCAGCCGGCCGGGAACACCTTGCGTGTGTGCCAGCGCGGCGATACTCGTGTCAATCGGCACTCCGGCCGCCCGCGCCACTCCGATCGCGCACAGCACATTCGCGACGTTGAAGGCGCCAATCAGCGGAACGTGTACCTTGGCGGAGATTCCATCCGTCTCAAGTACGAACGTGGATCCGTTGCCGTCGACCACGACACGGTCTGCCCGCAGGTCTGCATCCCGGGTGGCGATGCCATAGGTGACAACCTCCGCACCGGCGGCAAAGTCTCCGATCGACATCGCTCCCGGGTCGTCCGCGTTGAGAACGACGATTCCCTGCTCGGCGCCGACGCGCTCCAGCAGCATCGCCTTGGCACGGCGGTAGGCGCCGATTGTCCCGTGATATTCGAGATGTTCATGGGTAATGTTGGTCACCCCGGCGATGGTGAATCTCGTGGTGTCGAGCCGGTGCATCGCCAACCCGTGCGAGGTTGTCTCGATCACCGCAACACCGACACCGGCACTGACCATCTCCCGCAGATAGCGCTGGAGAAGGTTGGACTCCGGGGTTGTCTGATGTGGAAGCTCATGCGCGACAGCGTCCCCGATCCGGATCCCGACGGTCCCGATCAGCCCCGTCTTCTCCCCCGCATGGCGCAGGATGCCGTCGATGAGATGCGTTGTCGTAGTCTTCCCGTCAGTTCCGGTCACCCCGATACAGACCATCTCCCGGCTCGGGTAATCGTAGAACGCGGCCGCAACCCGGGCGAGTGCTGCCCGACTGTCCGGTACCACGATCTGGGGAACATCGACATCAAGGGTATGCTCGACGAGAAGCGCCGCCGCTCCACTCGCGACGGCTCGATCAGCGAACGCGTGTCCATCGAAGTCCGCCCCGGTGAGTGCGGCAAAGAGGTCCCCGGCCCTGACCTGGCGCGAGTCGTACTCGATTCCGTTGATGACCGTGGCCGCGTTGCCAGACACCGTCGCCGTATCGAGGACCCGGACGATCTCGCTGATTGGCTTGTGGCGTGATGCGGTGCGGAGGGCAGCGTTCACCTGGGCACTAACCTCGCACCACATTCAACTTCCGCGCGAGCCACGGCAACACCGGAACATGCCGGCGTTCCATGGTCGGCGGATAGGACACGATCTCGCCTCCAAAACCGGTCTTGAAGCGATACAAGCCTCGCAGGTCATCACCCTTGGTGCTGACGATCCTGCTCTGGTCATCGTTGTGGATGGAATCCGGGTCCCGATCCGGGATGCCCCAAAGATCGTACGCGGAGCATCCACGCGCCCGCGCCCACCGCATCGCCTCGAACTGAAGCAGGAAGGCCGCGCCATGCGCCCGGTTCTGGCTGGACGACGCGCCGTACATATAGATCGCCCCCATCCCGAACGCTGCTGCGATCAGCACCGCGCCAACCTTGCCGCCATCGACCCGAGCGAACAGAAGCACGGCATCCTCGCCGAATATCCGCAGGAAATCCCCATAGTAGGCGCGGGAATGGATCCCGAACGCGTTCCGGTCGGCGGTATCCAGCATCAAGGTGTAGAACTGGTCAATCGCCTCGTCATCAGCCTCTCGCTGCTCGACGACCACGCCGCGCCGCTGCGCCAGCCTCACGCTGTATCGCGTTTTTTGATGCATCTGCTTGAGCAGGGCATCATCGTCCAGCAGAGGGATCTTGACGGTCCGTCTTGGCTGGAAATGCGCGAGGCCCCGAACCACACCCGCATCGTAGAACGAACCGCTGAGGCGGAGAGGGGCATCCGGCTCAATCACGGTCATGATCGCGCGGTGCCGGAGCGCGGCCCGGTCGATCTCTTCGCGCAGGGCGTTCCAGAGCGGCTGCGCCGCTCCGCTGATCAGCGGGCCACGAGGGATGTAGCCGATACTCGCGGGACCTCGGGAGCGATAAAGAACCTGAGCATATGCGGAACCCTCGCCGGTCTCGACCAGGATGCGATGGGGTGTCCACCCATGCTGGTGCTTGAACTCCCCCCATCGCCACGACTGGAGGAGGTGGCCACCTTCCTGGCGTAGCCGGTTGTCCCATGCCTCGGCAGGCGTCGGATCAGGATGTTCCAGGACAGGAATCACGGCGACGTTTATGAGGGGACTCCTCCAAGCGGATCCCGTCTACGGCAATGAACGGGAGGCAGCGGGATCGAGCAAAAGAGGTGCTAGGCAGGCTCGTCAAGGGAAAGCGGATCGGCGGAGATCGCGGCCTCGATCAGCGCGTCATCGATCGCGTCCACGTCGGATTCAGGCGCGTCTTCGGCAAGTCGGCGCAGGATGCGAAGGGCACCGCTGCCCCCGATCGCCCCAATCGACGAGATGGCGGCAAGGCGAACTTCCAAGTCTTCGTCCTTCGCCAATTCTGACAGACCAGGTAGTGCATCGACATCATTAAATTGGCCACTGGCCCGGGCTGCTTCATAGCGAATCTCGGCATCGTCACTCACGAATTCGTTGATGACGGTCGGCAGCCATCGCGGGGACATCGTCCTTCCCATGGCGAACACCGCCGTTGCCCGCAAGCCGAGCTCGTCCTCGTCGTACAACGCCTGGATCAGGGAGTTTAGCCGTGGTTCCGTGCTGAATACGGCGGCCGACTCGATGGCTCGACGCCTCACATTCCAGGACTCGTTCTCGTCCGCCGCCATATCGAAGAGCGTCCGCCGGATCGAGGACGTCGCCGTCGCGTCGAGCTTCCCGCTTTCGGCCATCTCCGCGAAGCGTCCAAGTCCCTGGGCTGCCTGCGCGCGGACGTCCTCGGACTGATCTCCACGTGCCAGTCGGCCGAACAGGGTCGGGAGATCGCTACCCTCGTCCTCCCAAAGCCCGCCGATCGCGAGCTGGCGAACCTCCGG
>DASYVY010000056.1:0-1844 GCA_035936535.1 Thermomicrobiales bacterium
GTCCGGATCACGCTCATCGACAAGCGGAACTTCCACCTCTTCCAGCCGCTTCTCTACCAGGTCGCCATGGCCTCCCTTTCCCCCTCGGACATCGCCTATCCGATCCGCTCGATCCTCCGCGACCAGGACAACATCACCGTCCTCATGGGCGAAGTCAGCGACGTCGATCTCAAGGGACAACAGGTGACGCTTGGCACGACCCTGCTTCCGTGGGACTACCTGATCGTCGCGACCGGCATGCAAAGTTCCTACTTCGGCCACGACGAGTGGGAGCGGCACGCTCCCAGCCTGAAATCGATCGAGGATGCGGCCACGATCCGGCGCAGGGTGCTGAGTGCCTTCGAGCGCGCCGAGCGGGAACGGGATCCCCAACGCCGCGAAGCCCTGCTTACCTTCGTCGTCGTTGGCGGTGGCCCGACCGGCGTTGAACTGGCCGGAGCGCTCGCCGAGATCTCGCGGCAGACCCTGCGGGAGGAGTTCCGGACGTTCGATCCGGGTCAGGCCCGGATTCTCCTGGTCGAAGGCGGTGGCACGCTCCTGAAAGGCTATCCGCGGCGGCTGACGAACGCTGCGCAGCGGTCGCTTGAGAAGCTGGGTGTCGAGGTGCAGAGGGGCCGGCGCGTCACCGCGATCAAGGAGGGTCTTGTCCAGATCGGGGATGACACGATCGCTGCCGAGACGGTGCTCTGGAGCGCCGGAGTCGAAGGCGAGGCACTCGGCGCCATGCTGAGCGTGGAAACGGTCGGTCAACGCCAGGTACCGGTCACGGAATGCCTGACCGTGGAAGGGCACCCGAACGTCTACGTCGTCGGCGATCTCGCGGCGACACGGGACACCCGCGGTGGGCCGCTGCCCGGAGTCGCCCAGGTCGCGATGCAGGGAGGCGTGCATGCCGCCAGGAACATCCGGCGCGCGATCGCCGGGAAGCCACCAGAGCCGTTCCGTTACCGGGACAAGGGCATGATGGCGACGATCGGCTGGAACCGGGCCGTCGCGAAAATCGGCCCGCTGGAGCTCTCGGGCTTCCTTGCCTGGGCGATCTGGGCGTTGATCCACATCGCCTTCCTGATCAACTTCCGCAGCCGCTTCTCGGTGATGCTGCAATGGATATGGGCGTACATCAGCCGCGATCGCGGCTCCCGCCTGATCAGCGGTGAAGCTCCCCAACTCGAGCCCGGCCGCCCCTGACGGCCAGTCCACGCCCCTTCGGCGGTCGCAACAGGCAATCACCACGGACGGGCGCCAGCGTCCGTCCGTGGCACAGCCTACATGGTGGACCGGGGGCGATCATGGAGAACGCCCGTACGGGTCGACGAAGAGGCAATCACGCAGTGATTGATGATCCGCCTCCGCTCATGTCGGCCCGTGTAGGTCAACTTTTCGTGGCTCTTGGCATACACCTGGCCGGGATCACACCGATCACAAAGCACGCATCGTGTGCTCGGCAACGGCGGCAGGGCACGGGCCATGGACGGGAAAGTGGCGCACAGTGGTGGGCACCATCGGTGCCGGCTACGAGTTCGCCGCCGATGGAAGCACTCACGTGCTGATCGAATTGGGTACGTAGAATGACTCCAGCCACACGGGTGGGGCCGGGCTCGGGGAAGATGACGATCAGACCGATGTGGGGACTCAGCCGACCGAGCCGGATGACATGAACCAGGCTCTCCAACGACGAGAGACGAGCGATACCGGCCTGGCTCATCACCAGGCCGGCATCGAGAATTGGCGAAACCGGTGCCGGTCTCATCGGCTTCGTATGTGGGGAATCAGGAATCTTTTCGTCTTCCAACAACCACCGGTTACGTGCGTGGGGTAGCCACAGGTAGTGTGTCGATGAGGTG
>DASYVY010000057.1:0-1995 GCA_035936535.1 Thermomicrobiales bacterium
GCCAAGGACAACCCGGTCGAGATCGACGAGCACGCTAGTTCCCGGCATCACGCTCGTGAACTCCAATGGGAACGCGCAGACATCCTGCCGGAGGACCGAGTCGAAATAGACCGTCCCCGGAGACTCGATCATCACGCTCTCGATATGCGTCGCACCCGCGTCCTCATCGAGCAGCGAGACCACGCCGCCTGGCACCACTCCGGCATAGGGACCGGCGCCGACACAGGTGCCATCCGGCTGGGCCGTGAACCGCTCCCCCGGCAGGAGGATCCAGAGCGTCAGCGGCCCCGGCTCCCGCTCGACAAGCCGTGCCGGCAGGTTGGCATCGGCTCCCTCTTCCGCCCCACTCTCCGCGCCGTCATCGTCAGCATCCTCGGCGGCGGCATCCGCGTCGCTGTCCCCTTCTCGCTCGTCAACCTCCGGCGTTGCCTCGACGGCCGTATCGTCTGACCCGGACGGTTCCGCAGGCGATTCCTCGTGGCCCTTGAGATCGTCGGGAAGAAGGCCCGGGTCAGCCGCATCGCCCGTGGGCTCCTCCTCCGCGCTTTCCGGCCCTTGCTCCAGCTCCTCGACCCAGACCAACTCCGAGGAGAGGTCCTCCGGCATCGGCGCCATCGCCCACGGTCCACCGGCAAGGAGGTCATCATCGGCGGCGACCGGGGCGTTGTTGGGCCAGCGCCCCTCCAGCTCGGTTGCGATACCGGCGAGATGATCGACCACCTCGTCGTTGAAGCCGAAGCCGTACAGCATCTGCACCCACGTGCCTTGCTGCACCGTGACGACGCCCATCGTCAGGGAAACAAACCCCCCTTCGACCGTGGCCGAAATGGAGAGCGCTTCCCGCTGCTCCCCGATGTCGTCGATCTCGACGGTTTCCAGCTCATCGAAGGTATAGCCCTCGTCTTCGGCGGTCGCCTGGAACGAGGCGATCAGGTAATTGGGTGTGACGTTGAATGTCGACCGGGCGTCCGCCTCCGTCGCGTGCACGGTGCCGAGGGTATACAGCCCGACGAGGTCAGTGCCAAACGGGTCAGGCGCCTCCTCATCCAGCTCGAAGCCGCGACTCACGGTCACGTCGCCCTCTTCCGCGACCTCCTCCCAAACGACCTCGTCCTGCGCCGATGTCTGGGCCGCCCCGTGCAGCGGTAGGAGCAAGAACGCGAGAACGATCATGACCACGAGCGTCAGGCGAGCACGAATCATGGGAACCCCCTTGCCGGTGCGCTGCCGGTGCGCTGCATCAACCGGGACAACCGGAACGTATGTGGAACGACGATCGGCGCTGTGCGACCACTCTACGTCAGGGGCGGAAGCCGATCAACCTGGCGCGGGACGCAGCCTCGATCGCACGAAACGTCCCGCATTCGTTCACAGGGTCTTCACACGCGCACTCCAGAATGAGGTCATGGGGCTTACGCAACGCGACGGGCGAAGGCGGGGTTCCATCCAGAGCCGGACAGGGCATCGATCCAGGTTATGGATCATCGAAAGGACTCGTATAATGCGACGGCAGATCATATTTGGCACACTCCTGCTCCTTACCATCGGCGGCATCGTGGCAGCCATCATCTGGGGCCCGGACGGCGACTGGGATCGCACCCGGGGCGACACGGTCGAGATCGTGCGCATCGCGGACGACGGCACCGGATCGGCCGCGACCAACGGCACCGGCGAGGTGATCGTTATCGAAGGGCAGCGGCCGTTCTTCTTCCCGTTCGGGTTGCTGATCGTTCCGCTCGTGATCTTCCTGCTGTTCGGCCTGTTCCGGGGCGCGTTCTTCGGTTGGGGCGGCCCGCGTGGTGGCCCGGGCCGATTCATCGATGGCCCGGACGGGGCCTGGCTGGAGGATTGGCACCGTCGCCAGCATCAGGGGGACGCAGCGCCGGACGACACTCATCCCGGCCAGACGCCTGACCGCCAAGCCTGACCAGCAGACGGCGACAGCCACCCCCCGTACGCCAGGAGTGACCGGCCCGAACACCGGAGCCGGTTACT
>DASYVY010000058.1:0-2420 GCA_035936535.1 Thermomicrobiales bacterium
TATCCAGCGCATATAGGACACAGAACAGGGAAGGTCGTCTGACCTTCCCTGTTCTGTGTCCTATATGCGCTGAGATGGGGACGAGCCCTACAAACCCTCGCGCGTTACCGTCCTTACCGAAGCGGAATCGACATCGTTGCCGGATGTTTCCGCGGCGTCACCGATCTCGCGCTCGATCGCGGGCTCGCTCCCGAGGTCGGCCATGGGCTGAGAGGTCGTATCCTCGTCTCCGGACTTGGTCTGCGTCTGCTGCACGAGTTCGGTCGCCTTGCCTTTCAGGCTGCCCGCCGTTTCCAGCACCAGATCTCGCGTTTGTTGTCCCTTCTGGGGAGCGAAGATGAGGGCGATCAGCGCGCCGACTACCGCGCCAAACAGGAATCCTCCCAGGAATCCCCGTGACTCCGCCTCTTCTTCCCGCTTCCTCTGCAGGAAGCCCAGATCGATATCACTCAGGCCGAGATCCCGAAGCTTACGGAAATCCACCTGTTCACGCGCTCGCTGCGCGGCCTTCCTGTAATCAGTCATGGGGCACGATCCTTTCCTGGACAACCACGGTCGCAGGTTCCGGCTCGATCGGCTCCGCACCTGGCTCGTAGGCCGTGCTGGCATGCGGCTGTGGAACCTTGGGCGGCTTCTTCCGCGTCCCCTTTACCGTTTTCGTCATGCTCCGCAAGCGCGAATAGGTGCTCGCGACGGTGATGAGCGGCTTGACCGCCTCTTCCGTGACGAAATTGGTTGTCCCACGGACCCGCTTGGCTGTACCAGTCAACTCCTCCAGCAGCGGAATCACGCGGTCCTTGATCTGCAACGCCAGGAACCCAAGCGCCGCGGTGATCGCCGCAAGGAGGATTACCGTGACGATCGATCCCAGCACGATAAAGATGATGGCGATGTCGCGCAGTTTCTGCAGGGCCGACTGGTTGTTTCCGCCGAGCAGATACAACCCCACCCCGATCGCCACGAACACCAGTAGTGCCGCAACGCCCGCGATAATCGCCTTGGTCTTGATTTTGTCCATTGTCGCCTCTGCCCCTCCGCTGCATACTCGTTTTGCCCCACCGGCTCCGACACATCATTGCGCATGATGAGGCACAGCGGCTACTTCTTGACTCCGGGGCGCAAAAATCACGCCACGCGCTGTCATGTCCGGGAGGCCGACGGGGACTGGACGGACCTCTCCAGCGATTCCCGCCGCTCCACCGCGTGGATCGTTCCCCCGCCAAGGACCTCATCTCCTCGGTAGAACACGATGGCTTGGCCGGCGGAGGCAACCGGCCCGCACTCCGTGCCGAAATCCACCTCCACCTTGCCCTCCTGCTCGGCATCCGGGATGATCACCGCCGGCGCCGGAACACCGCGATACCTGACGACAACGTCACAGGAAAACGGCCCCGGCCACTCGCCCGAGGTGAATGTCGCGTCCGTGATCCGCATCCGCAGCGAACGCGCCTGCTCCCGATCCCCTACGACCAGGCGGTTGCCTTCCGTATCGAGTTGCAGGACGAAGTATGGCTTCGTGCCGCCGATGCCGAGACCGCGCCTCTGCCCCACAGTGTGATGCACCAGTCCCCGATGATGTCCGATGACCCCGCCGTCGGCGGTCACGATCTCACCGGCGCCGGAAAGGTCCGGGCGCCGCTCGGCAACGAAGTCGGCGTAGGAGCGGTTACCGACGAAGCAGATCTCCTGGCTCTCGACCTTGTCCGCCACCGGCAATCCGAAGGCGCGCGCTAGCAGGCGAACCTCCGGCTTGGTCAGGCGGCCGAGCGGGAACTGGAGAAACGCCAATTGTTCCTGCGTCAGCGTATAGAGAACGTAGCTCTGGTCCTTGTCGCCATCCGCCGCGCGCAGGAGGCGGACGGGAGCACCGGGATCGGCTGCATCACGCTCGACCCGGACATAATGCCCGGTAGCCAGGCAGTCCGCACCAAGCATCCTTGTCCGCTGGACGAGATGGCGGAACTTGACGTGCCGGTTGCATTCCAGGCAGGGGTTCGGCGTCCGGCCCGCCGCATACTCGTCGACGAACTTCCGGACGACCGCGTCGCCGAACTCCGTCTCCATGTTCACCGCGTAGAACGGGACACCGATCGTGGCGCATGTGGCCCGGGCATCATCCATGGCGGGAATGCCACAGCAGGGATTCGCGCGGTGATCCTCGTCCTCCGGCGAGAACAACCGCAGGTTCATGCCGACGACCCGGTATCCACGCTCCCGCATGATCAAAGCGGTCACGGCGCTGTCAACGCCGCCGCTCATCGCGACGACCACGGTCTTGCCGGCACCATCCCTGGGACCGATCTTCTCTTCGACCAGCAACGCGCGCGCGCGTTCGCGAACCTCGGGACATAGCGGCGTGACCGCTATTGGGCAGGATGTGGAGCGGGGATTCAGATGCATCAGGGATCGCTGTTCGGTAT